>CBFCZA010000360.1:0-3080 GCA_965602285.1 uncultured Curvivirga sp.
CCCACGCTTCAAAACATTAAATGTTGTCGCAAATATGCAGCCCTACTGGGCTGTTCCTGAACCTTCCGTCACAGAAATCGCCCAACCATGGCTTGGGGAGGAACGTTCAAAATGGCTCTACCCTACAAAGTCATTAGCAGAATCCGGCCCGTATGCCATCAGCAGTGATTGGGGCGTTAGTACCCTAAACCCGTTTAAAATCATGCAAGCCGCTTGCACACGACAAATGGAACCTGATGGTGAGGCCCTACTTCCTGAACAACGCTTGAATGTCGATCAAGTCATTAAGGGATACACAATACACGCGGCCGAATGTGCATGGCGGGCAGATGTAACAGGGACTTTAGAAAAAGGAAAATACGCAGATTATATTATTACGGATCAAGATCCATATAAAACAGACCTTTATGAGCTGGGTAAAATTAAAGTTGATTATACTGTCTTGGAAGGAAAAGAGGTCTATCGAAGCCAAAACTTCACGGGATAACAACATCTAGATAGACCCATAAAAACTATCTTTATCTTCTGCATTGCAGATTTTGAATGCAGCGCAATAATTTGACTTGCAGCCCCTTTTTTCATGGGCCATATTCCCTATTAATAAAGTAAACGAAAAGTACTAAACATGGGATTAAGGGACCATTGTTTTTTCTTGCAATCTGGGAGCTAAAAGATGAGTCAAACACTGGACCACCTGCAACAACATGCACTGGAAAACCCTGAAGAATATTGGGCAGAGGCCGCCAAAGGAATTGATTGGTATAAACCCGCCGATCAAATACTAGATGATAGTGGTGCCCCTCATTTTTATAAATGGTTTAAAGGCGCCACATGCAACACATGCTATAACGCTGTTGATCGTCATGTAGAAGCTGGTTTTGGCGAACAAACTGCTATTATCTATGACAGCCCAATTACAGGTTCCCAAAAGAAAATCAGTTATGCGCGCCTTCAAAGTAAAGTATCGCGCGCGGCTGGCGTCTTAAAATCCCTTGGTGTCACTAAAGGTGATCGCGTTATCATCTATATGCCAATGATCCCACAAGCCGCTATTGCGATGTTGGCATGTGCGCGTCTTGGTGCGGTTCATTCCGTGGTGTTTGGTGGTTTTGCTGCCACTGAATTGGCGACACGCCTTGAAGATTGCAAACCTAAAGCTATCCTTACAGCATCATGCGGTATCGAACCGGGCCGTATAGTTAAGTATCAACCAATGATCGAAGAGGCCCTAAAGTTAGCGCCTGGTATCGTAGAAAATGTTGTGATCTATCAACGCGAACAATCCCTATGGGATCTTGTTGAAGGACGTGATCACGATTGGAAAAGCGCCGTCCATAATGCTGAACCTGCTGATTGTGTAGCTGTTGAAGCAACCGACCCACTTTATGTGCTTTATACTTCTGGTACCACAGGCCAACCAAAGGGCGTTATCCGCGACAATGGCGGCCATATGGTCGTATTAAAATGGTCCATGAAGAACATCTACAATGTTGATCCGGGTGAAGTTTACTGGGCGGCATCTGATGTTGGTTGGGTTGTTGGGCATAGTTATATTGTTTACGGCCCGCTTCTTCATCGTGCCACAACAATTATGTTTGAAGGTAAACCTGTGGGAACACCTGATGCAGGTGTATTTTGGCGTGTGATTGAAGAACATGATGTAACCACATTTTTCACCGCACCAACAGCTTTCCGTGCCATCAAAAAAGAAGACCCAAAGGGTACTTTGGTAAAAAACTATGATCTTTCCAAGTTCCGCGCACTCTTCTTGGCGGGTGAACGTTGCGACCCTGATACTCTGCATTGGGCGGAAGATATCTTGCAAGTGCCTGTGATTGACCATTGGTGGCAAACAGAAACAGGCTGGCCTATGGCGTCAAATTGCCTTGGCATAGAACAACTTCCTATTAAAGCCGGCAGCCCAACTCGTGCTGTCCCTGGATATGACGTACAGGTTCTTACCCCCGAAGGTGAGCAAGTTGACACCAATGAAATGGGCTCTATTGCGGTTAAACTTCCGCTTCCTCCGGGATGTTTGCCTACCCTTTGGAATGCGGATCAGCGTTACATCGACAGTTACCTATCTGAATTTCCCGGATATTATGCAACAGGTGATGCAGGTTACATGGATGAAAATGACTATATTTATGTTATGTCACGCACGGATGACATCATCAATGTCGCGGGACACCGCCTATCCACAGGTGCAATGGAAGAAGTTCTTTCTGAACATCCCGATGTTGCAGAATGTGCAGTGATCGGTGTTGCAGATAAACTAAAAGGGCAAATGCCTATGGGCTTCCTTGTTCTTAAGTCTGGTGTAGAAAAATCAAACGAAGACATCAATGCAGAAGCAATAAAACTTGTTCGTCAAAAGATCGGACCTGTGGCTGCCTTTAAACTTTGTGTTGTTGTTAAACGACTTCCAAAGACACGTTCTGGTAAAATTCTTCGTGCTACCATGCGTAAAATCGCTGATAGCGAAGAATTCAAAATGCCTGCAACTATTGATGATCCAGCAATCTTAGATGAGATTAAAGGTGATCTTCAAACAATCGGTTATGCACAATAGCTGTTCCAATTACTAAGAAAAGCCCTGCGGTTCATAGCGGGGCTTTTTTTCCACAAGAATTATTCTGAGTTTAAATGTTTTTTTGATGACGCGAACAGGCATGTATTGATAGTCTCGTTCAGATATTAGAAGAAAAATAACTTTTTTTGTTGGGGAGACAACAATGGCTGAAGGTAACGCAAGTTTCACACGTATGGAAGATGGTACCCGTGAAGAGTACGAACTTCTAGAAGAATACGAAAAACCCTTTATTGATGAGACACCAGATAGAGTTTTAGCCCAATTAAAAGAATTAGAAAATTCGTTGGGTGGCTTTGCTATTTCCCGCTATCAACATAGCCTACAATCAGCAACACGTGCCTATGATGATGGGCAAGATGAAGAGATGGTCGTAGCCGCCTTGCTTCACGACATTGGCGATACTCTTGCCCCTCTTAACCATGCAGAAGTTGCTGCGGCTGTTATTCGTCCGTTTGTTTCTGAAAAAACCTACTGGATTGTGAAACAT
>CBFCZA010000361.1:0-3061 GCA_965602285.1 uncultured Curvivirga sp.
ACAATCCTGATTCTGTTAGGCGTGTGATGGCACCAATAATCATCATTGCAAATACCATGAGCGCGGATAGGGCTAGCCAATATCCAATTTTGCGTTCTGATGTCATGATATGATCCTTTTTAATCTTAGTTGGCCTGATTTCAAAATACCTATAATTTAGTATGCAGAGCATAGTCAGCTTGCCCGTTTTGCCAAGACCCTGCTACATTGTATTTTGAAATTTAATTCATTCTTTGATTCGAAGGATATGCGATGCGTTGGCCGTTGGTAACTGGTGCAAATGATTTTGTTTTTCCAAACCTACTTATGTTTTTGGAATCGGCAAAACGTCATATGCCCGATGAAAAGATCTATGTTTGTGACTTTGGCTTAACAGCGGCGCAAGCGTGTTACCTTGATGATAAAGGTATCTTATTGCCTTTGCCGGCTAAATTAAAAAACTTTGAACATGCATGGTATCGAAAAGCTTCGCTTAATGAATATCTTACCCCCTTAGGCGTGGATGGCTTTGTCTGGTTAGATTGCGATATGATTCTGATGGAAGATATTCGCCCAGAATTATTTTCCATTTCAGAAAAAATGATCGAAGAAGGGACACATGTTTCTATTTGCCAGGATGCGGCAGGGTTAACTTTCCAAGGTTTCGCCGATTTAGGTTTAGAGAAAAATGCAGATATCCAGCCATTCATCACTTTGGCAGCTGTCATGAATTGTTCAATGGACAGCCCTTATTTAAACACGGGCTTCTTTTTAGTGAATGGAATGGACCTGCCAATGTTGTGGGGGGTAATGACCCGTAAGCAACATGAATGGCTTTTATTTGAACAATGCAGTTTTAATCTGCTTGCCCATAATGGACAGTGGAAAGTGAAACTTTTAGATTGCCGTGAATGGAATGCGCATGGGCCATATTTACAAGATGTCTTAACGAAGGAAGCCCCTTATTCATCGCGGATCATCCATGTGACGTCTCAGGGGGACCTTCACTTTAATAAGCAGTTTGAATATGAATTTGAAGAAAAGAAAATGACTGGAAATCTAAAGTTATTTCTACGGGATGACCTTAGAAAGTTACTATTAGATGATTTTGCCGCAGCGGTTCAAAATGAAGGGCCTGCCCTTATCAAGGCGGGGGTTCTTTCATAAAAATTACATAAAGGCAGCTTTTAAATCATCTCTAAACAAGGTCATTGATGGATACCAATGACTTTTAGAACCCTCATTGCCCCAACGCCATTCCGGTGTCTTTTGCAATAATAAATGAGTGGGAATATTCAACGCCCCTGCCAGATGGGCTGGACCTGTATCTGTGGTAATGATTTGATCCAATTGTGCCATCACGGCGGCTGTATCTAAAAAGGCATCTTTACCTTGATCTAATATCCCACCAAGGTCAGTTACGTTTTCTGGCAAAGTTACATCCGCAAGTTCTTCGCGACCATGCAAACATTGTAAAATAAAATAATGGTTGCCGGGTTTTAGATGCGGGCGGTAGTTTTCAAAACTTTGGGAACGCCCTTTTTCTGCTTGTGATTTGGGATCACCCTGCCAGATAAGGCCAATTTTATTTTTGTCGCCTGCCACAAGAAGTTTGTCAGACCATTTTTCCATAAGTACCTTTTGTGGGTGAAGGTAAGCAGCCTTCATCGAGAGATCTTTGGCGGAAGTGAGATTTAGTTTATAGGGTAGGGACATGATAGGGCAGTGATAATCTGCGGTAAGGTCTGGGTTGCTACAGACTATTATATCAATGTTCAATGATTGCAGAAGTTTTTGCAAATGGGGACGAACCCAATATGTGACTTTTGCGCCCTTACCAAGCAAGGTTAAGGCAAAACGTGAAAACATGATCGTGTCACCGATACCTTGTTCATCATGAAGAAGAATATGTTTGCCCTTTAAATTTTCTTCTGTCCATAAAGGCATGGGAAGTTTGGGCAGTTTCATGCCATCGCGTTGCCAGCGGCTTTCATAATCATCAAAACCTTCTTTGAGTTTCCCAAGGGCAAGTTGGATACAGCCGCGTTCAAATAATAAACTGGCATCATTAGGTGCTATATCTAAGGCTTGGTTCAGCAAGCTAAGGGCCTCTACGCCATGGCCTAGATCACGAGCACACATGGCGGCAAGTTTAAAAATTTGTGGATCCTTGCCTGAAATTTTAAGGGCTTCTTTATAAGATGATAAGGCGTTCTCTTGTTCAGAAAGGGCTGAATAAACATGACCAAGCCATGCCTTGGTTTGGCCGTCTTGCGGCAATAAAGCTTCTAGTTTCAGGAGGTGTGTTTTTGCTTTTTGAAAGTGCCCTTGTTTCATAAGTCCTAGAGTTAGGTTATGACTTGCCCCGCGATGGTCGGGCATAAACTTAAGGGCTGTCTCCCATGATTCTATAGCGGCTTCGTCTAATTGACCTGCGGCTTGAACTGTGCCGCGCCAGAACCATGCCTCTGGGTTTTCTCTTTCTTGGATGACCCACATTTCAGCATGCTTCAATGCGCCCATGATATTGCGTTCATGTAAACAGGATTGAATTAAGATCGCTTGGGTCATAGTCGCCTCATTAAAAATTGATTGGAATAAGGCTATCTGATTTGGTGAAAGATACCAATGAAAAACCCCGCCGAAGCGGGGTTGTAATCAAAAAATATTGGGATTAATCATCACCAAAAATTTCGTCAATTGGATGAGAGTAATGTAAAGTTAAAACTTCAACACCCGGGTTACGTGATCCAATATGCGCATTTGAAAGATGATATAAGGACGCGCCTAGGCGGGAACGGTTTTCAAAACGATACGCTACTTCAAGTGCAGAACGGAATTCAATCGCATGGCCTAGATCTCTGCCGTCGCCATCTGTGTAGATACCCGGTGCAAATGACGGGGTAACCACCCAATTGTCGCCTACGAATAAATCAAGGCGTACACCACCGTAAACATATCCTGCTGAATCAGTTGTTCCCATTACCCCAACGAATGGATTAAATTTCCACCATTTGCTGTTGGAAATATATTCTACATGGGCTGTGCTGCTGTTTTGATCGTCAAATACATCATAGTATCC
>CBFCZA010000362.1:0-3054 GCA_965602285.1 uncultured Curvivirga sp.
AAATATGGACATAGCCTTCCTTTTAGGCCTTGCTGGCAAAAAAGCTATAGCGATGAGATAGAGGTTTGGATTGAGTTGGGCCAGCCTAGTGAGAAACGTGTCCGCCAAGCCAGCAATAAAGCAGACCATTGTGTTCTATATACATATGGCGGGTCTATTGCTGATGAATGGTGGAAAAAAATTGAAGGTAGCCTTCAACGATTTAAAAACCTGAGTGTCTTTAATATAGACAAGCAAGCTGTTTCAGATTTAGTAGAATTTGCTGGCCGGACCATGACACTGCAAGTCACCATCCAAGAATCTGATATTTTATTCAGTGGCGGTGATCATTCTATCCATGTAACACCAGTGGTTTGGAAGAAAGCTTCTATCTAAAACGCACAAAAAACATTAGAATATATTATACTTAATATTAATATGATCTGTGCATATTTGCACGACAGATTTGCACATAATGATAATTTTCGAACAGATGCCTTACATATAAGTTTCCTTCACTGATATCAATATATTGAAGGATTTTAAAATGAAGAAACTTTTATGGGGTGCATTCGCATTATTCGCAGTGACATCAACACATGTGGAAGCTGAAGAAGCAACAAACCCAGATGTACGGTTATATAGATTAGATTGCGGTCGTGTTCACATCGACCCCAAAAATGTCTTTTCGGATACAAATGCTTATCAAGGGGAAACGATAGACCTTGTTGCTTCATGTTATTTAATTAAACATAATAATGATTGGCTGCTATGGGATTCTGGGTTGCCGGGCTCTATAGCTGAACTTCCCAATGGTAAGGCTAATGGCCCCTTTTTATTAAGAGTTGATCAAACTATACCTTCCCAATTATCTATGTTGAATTTGAGACCTGAAGATATTACAGAACTTGGGGTGTCTCATGCTCATTTCGACCATATCGGAAATGCAAATTTATTCACCAAAGCCTCATTGATCATACAGGAAACAGAATATACCTTTTTAAAGAATCCTGACCTTGCGCGTAAATATCACATGGAACCTGATTTGATAAATTACTTTCTTCAAGGGGAAGGGGTAAAACAAGTCAGATCTATGAATGGTGATGCCGATATCTATGGCGATGGCAGTGTGAAGGTCATTTCCTTAACCGGACATACACCAGGACATATGGCCTTGCAGGTTGAACTGCCAGAGGCAGGAACTATTTTCCTTTCAGGTGATCAATGGCATTTTACTGATAATCACCTTAGAAATGGAGTGCCTGTTTTTAATTATGATCGTGCAGATACACTTGCATCTTCTGATCGTTTGAACCGATTGATTAAGAATATGAATGGTAGATTAATCATCCAACATGATAGAGAGAATAATGAAACATTGCCAATATTCCCTAAATACTTGAAGTGATCAAAATTAGAGATTAAATTTAAAATATCAAAGGTTACCGATACAGAATCGGTAACCTTTTTTCTATGAGCCTTATCGTAATAAGGCGAGCGCCAATCCAATAGCGCCACCAAAAACACCGCCCCATACCACAAGCCATCCAAGATGCTCACGGATCATATCTTGAACGATTTTCTTTACGTTTTCTGGGGTTAGTTCTTCAAGACGTTTGTCTATGATTTGCGCTATTTTGGCTAGAAGATTGTCTACTAAATCACCTTCAGAACCATTAGAAAGTTGATCTTCCGCTAATTCTGCAATGATGACTTTTAGTTTTTCTTTTACGGGTTCACGTAATGGCTCTAACGCTTTAACACCACCAACCATTGAAAGCATGCCACCTAGTTGTGAGGATCCTATTGCTTCGGTAAGACCGTTGAAGACTCTATCGAAATCAATTTTATTGGTGATGCTTTCTGCAGGGTTAGCCCCTGTGCTTTCAAAGAACTTCTCTATATGTTCGCGGGTGAAAAATTGTTCGATAATCAGATTTTTAATCGCAGCTTTAAAATCTTCAAACCTATTTGGAATGACCCCTGAACCATATAGAAAGGGTACTTTTTCGAATAACATATGTATGGCGAGCCAATTGGTAATACTACCAGATAGGGCAAACATGCCTGTCATGAAAATCAATTCACTATGAAGGGGGGAATAATAGCCCCCTATGATGATAAGCAAGGCGATAAGATTTGTTGCGCGCGATTTATTCATTTTTAACTTCACTTATAAAAAGGGGACTAGCGGCCTTTAGGTTTAAACATCTCAACGACCATGAAATGTGCATGGGTTGTACTGGCCTTGAATTCTAATGTAGCAGGCCCCATGATCTCTATCCCATCACGTTCACCAAGCTTTTCAAAGCCTTTGATATCTAATTCGCCATCAAGGTTTGTGATATAGGCTTGGCGGCCTTCTTTTAAAGAAAAGCTGATCGTCGTATTTCCTTTGGTGAATTCGCATACAAAAATATTGATATCTTGTTCCACATGAAGGCCAACATTTCTTTTGTTAGATGGATTACCAACAATATGAAGTAATTTGTTTTGACGGTCTTTTGGATTGTATTTTTTCAGATTATATCTGGTTTTATGGTCGCTTCTATTTGGGTGGAACCAAACTTGAATGACGCGTGTTTCACCATCATGTTCATTTAATTCTGAATGATAAACCCCTGTACCTGCTGTCATGGTTTGCACATGCCCTGTAGTCAGTACGTTTGTTTTTCTCGTTGAACTATCTTTATGGGTTAGTTCGCCACTTACCACATAGCTGACGATTTCAACATCAATATGGGGATGACGATCAAAACCGTCATAAGGTTCAATAGTATCATCATTTAAGACTCGTAAAACACCAAAATTAACATTTTTTGGGTTGTGGTAGCTGGCCATTGGGAAGTGGAAATATGTATTGGCGGGATGTTCTTTATGGGAATCCAAGAATTCCAAGCTGCTGGCTTTTCGTATTTTAAAATTATTAGACATGATGATCCTATTTAACCCGCCTATTTAATCCATGCTGTATGATATGTTCAGCCCCTTTAATACGGGAAAAGCGGGAATTTGCAAAATAAATCCCGAACCAGACAGTTTTTGACCCTTTATTACGGCCGTTTGTGGTTGAAT
>CBFCZA010000363.1:0-3030 GCA_965602285.1 uncultured Curvivirga sp.
TTGACCTTATTGAAGGTATCTCTGTTCGTGAGAACGTTGATGATGCAACGGGCCTTGCGTCCCGCGTTATTGTTGATTGGCGTACTGCACCAAAGGGTACTGATCTTCGCCCACGCATTACACTACGTGATGACAAGGACGAAGTGATCGAGCTATCTAATGGTACAGAAGCACGTTACTTCTTGTCAGTTGATGCCATTCTTTCTGTTGAAGATGGTGCCATGGTTTCTGCGGGTGACGTAATTGCGCGTATCCCACGTGAAGCTGCTAAGAACAAAGATATTACAGGTGGTCTACCACGTGTTGCTGAATTGTTTGAAGCGCGTCGTCCAAAAGACCATGCTATTATCGCCGAGTGTGATGGTATCGTAGAATTTGGCCGTGATTATAAGAACAAGCGTCGCATTGTGATCCGTCCACGGGACGGTGAAGGTGAGCCAGTAGAATATCTAGTACAAAAAGGTAAGCATATTGCCGTTAACGAAGGTGACTTCATCCAAAAGGGTGAATATCTAATCGACGGTAACCCTGCGCCTCATGATATTCTTCATGTTCTTGGTATCGAAGCCCTTGCGAACTACTTGGTTAAAGAAGTTCAAGACGTTTATCGTCTGCAAGGTGTGAAGATCAATGATAAGCACATCGAAGTGATCGTCCGTCAAATGCTTCAAAAAGTTGAAGTAAAATCATCTGGTGATGGAACATTCCTTCTTGGTGAGCTTGTTGAACGTGAAGAGTTTGCAGAAGCAAATGCTAAGCTTGTTGCAGAAGGACGTACGCCTGGAGCTGGTGTCCCAATTCTACTCGGGATTACTAAAGCCAGCTTGCAGACACGTAGCTTTATCTCGGCAGCGTCTTTCCAAGAAACAACACGCGTTCTAACGGAGGCCGCTGTTGCAGGTAAGAAAGATAAGCTAATCGGTCTGAAGGAAAACGTGATTGTGGGTCGTCTGATCCCTGCTGGTACAGGTGGTGTTGTTAACCGCCTACGCCAAGAAGCGTTCCGTAGAGATCGTGTTGCAGAAGCTGCAGCAGCTGCTGAGAAACCAGCAGCAGAAGCCGTCGATCCGCTTAAGGCTGCAATGGCAGAAGAAACAGCTGCTCAAGCTGAGTCAAACAGCGAAGCGTAAGTTTTGCTGAATATAGAGAAATAAAAAGGGCAGTCCTGTTGGATTGCCCTTTTTTTGTGGTTACAGTCATTCGACGATGGTGTTTCTGCGTAAAGTCAGCAGTTACAGCCAGCACCAGCTATAAGTTAAATTTAGTATCTATTTTATTGGTGTCGTTTCCACGGCTGTCTTCGCCTACCCATTTGTCGATTGATGAGCCTAAATCTAACGCGATATGTCCCATTTTGGATAGTTCATGACAATATTGTTTAGCAACGATACCTGCTGCGACAAAATACAGTCTGGGTGCATTGCATTTTTTTATTTGAGTTAGGATGTTATTATGTTCGGTGGGGTATAGTTTGGGTGCTCTGTCGCGGTCCTCAATTGGTATAGAATTAATCTGTGGAGGAATAGTAATAAAGTGAACATCCTTCGCTCCCAATTTATAAAAAATATTTAGAAGTTCATCATGACAAGATATTATACCAATGTTGGGGCAGCTATTAATAAGCTTTTGAATATTCTCTTTGCTCGCAATTTCTTTGCAATCACTTGTTGCTATGAGGTGATGGCCTTCTAGTTTTTTAATATTTTGATACAAATAATGAATGCCTGACGCTAATCCATAGTAGCCTCGCCAAATTCTGGAGGCGGTTGCTTCAATGCGTCTGGGCGTTGGGATGTTAAGTATATCTGCAGATAAATAAGCCTCTTGGAGAGGGAGGGCTATAGTCTTTAAATCTGTAGTTTTTAATTGCCCTACACCGAACATTATCTTTGAAATTTGACCTAAGGCTTGGCGCTGAATAGATTTGCTCGGTATATACTGGTTGAAGGCACTTATGATGCTACCTTCCCCGTCCCCCAGCCTAAGATAATGGCAGCTCTTACCTGTATTATATTTTTCAATGATTAAATCAATAAAACAGGATGTGGAAATTTGCTCCATCACTGAATTTAACGCATTAACCTGATCAATAGTGTCTTCGATAGGGAATTTTTCCATAATATCTAAGAGGTAAAATTCATTTTGAACAAATTGCCTCATTTTATGCAGAGGGGGGATTTGACTAAGGCTAAGTCTCCAGTTAGGCCAGTCTTTGTATTTTCTATAGAATTTTGCATTGTAGGTGGCTAAATATTTTCCAGCGGTATCTTGGCTGTATGCATATAGAGATGCTTCATATTCAGGCTTGTCGGTTTTTCGTAGATTGAAAATAATGAAAAGGTGATAGTAAGCTAGCTCTTGGCTAGCATCTTCACTTAAAATCATATGGACTAACTCATAGGCGCGCTGATATTTTTTGTTATCGATTAGATGTGCGATTTTCACATATTGATCTTGAAACTTCTTAGCAGCCTTAGGTAATCTTAGTGGAGAGTTTTCATTTCTCTTGCCTCTAATAGTTCGTCTAATTATAGAGGCTAAATTCTGCGCATAATCTATGATTTTAGTGTGGCCCATGTTGATCCTTGCATTGAGATGTTATCTTGGTTGCAATGTCCTATAATCTATTGAATTAGAAATTCGAGTTTAATACGGCTTAGGTATTTTTTGAGCTTTGCTTTTATGCGTTGTTTCTTGTGGTGGCGGGATAGCTTTTTGATGAAAATCGCTAAATTTTCTAGATAGGCCATTGTATCCTGCTCTGAAGAAATTAGTGTGGGCCCCTTAGTTAGTTCTTGTCGAAGTAACTTAAGTTTTGGGTGTTTAAGATTGAATTTTATATTGTGGATGATGGATTTGGATAGAAAGTAATCAATAGGTAACGTCATTTTATCATTGAAGGAGCTACTGTATATTTCTCTAGCCTCTTTAAATTTTTTCATCGTCTCATTATACCCCGACCCTGCGAGCAAGAGCTGTGTAGATAGATCAATGCTATTGTTTTGGATGACTTGGTTTTGAAGGGCTATA
>CBFCZA010000364.1:0-3008 GCA_965602285.1 uncultured Curvivirga sp.
CATATTGCCCTGATTTTAAGGATCTTAATGTATCATCAAAATCATCAGGCTCCACTGAATATAATTTTGTTTCCTTAAATTGGTCGTTGATAGCTAATGCGAGGCCAGCCATAAGGCCGCCACCACCGCATGGGGATAGAAACTGATCAGGAGTGATGCTTTTTGCTTGGCAATCTTCAACGATTTCTATGCCCGCGGTTCCTTGTCCTGCAATAGTTAATACAGCGTCATATGGTTTGATAAGGTAACAGCCGCGGGTCTTTTGGATGTCTAAGCCTATTGCTTCTCTATCTTCAAAATAGCGATCATATAAAATGACTTCTGCGCCATAGTTTTGCGTGTTTTCAATCTTAATGCTTGGGGCATCTTTGGGCATAATAATAACAGCAGGAATTCTTTCTAGCTGTGCCGCATGGGCAACACCTTGTGCATGATTTCCAGAAGAAAATGCAACGACACCATTCTTTTTTTGATCATCACTAAGGGCACGAATTGTATTTAAGGCCCCGCGAAATTTAAAGGAGCCTGTCTTTTGTAAAGATTCAGGTTTAAAAAGAATGCGCCCGCCTAATCTTTCATTAATGAATGAGGATTCTAAAAGTGGTGTACGTGCCACATGATCTTTCACACGGGCCATCGCCTGATGAATGTCAGTTATCGTTGCAAGTGAAGTCATTTTTTGTAACTTTATAATTAATAATTAATGATTAATGATTAATGATTACTGATTATTTCTCAACAAGATCTGGAAGAGATTGAAGTGAGGAAAGTATTGCTCTTGGTCGCCCTGAAAGGTTTTCAGGCGGTTGATTGAAACGATTTACCCAAATCACTTGAAATCCAAAATGTGCAGCCCCTGCAACATCCCAAGCATTGGAAGAAACAAAACAAATTTCTTTTGGTTGAATATAGAGTTTATCTACAGACATTTGGTATACACGAGGGTCTGGTTTAAAAATGCCGATATCTGCAACCGAATGTATTTCGTTTAAACTTGAGCCTAACCTAGAAGATTTCACCGCAGCGTTTAACATGTCAGGCGAACCGTTTGAAAGAATAGCTGTTTTAAATCCATTCCCTTGCAATGTTTTTAACATTTGAGGGACTTCTTGATAGGCTTCTAATTCCCAATAAAGACTAAGCAGTTTTTTGCGAAGCTCAGGAGATTGGATTTTTAAAGTAGCCATCGTATAATCAAGGCCATCTTGCGTGATTTGCCAAAAATCTGTGTAATCGCGCATCAGGCTTCTTAACCAAGTGTATTCAAGTTGCTTTTGACGCCAAATTTGGGAGAAAAGGGCGGCTTTATCGCCGAGGTCATCCTTACATTTAGCAGCAGCAGAATGAACATCAAATAAAGTCCCATATGCATCAAATATGCAGGCTTTAATTCCAGTAAGTTTTTGCGCACTCATTAATTTGTCCTTAGTTCGTCCCTGTAAAATTGTATTTTATTTACCCATTTAGTTGGGAGAGGGCTGCAGTAAGGTAAGCCCATCCAATGATAATGGTTTGGTATTTTGATCTAACTTTTGACGATAGACTATCAGATTCTCCGAAACGCGTTGCACATAATTTCTTGTTTCATCAAAAGGAATATTTTCTATCCAATCAATCATGTCCTCAATTGAATTTCTTGGATCGCCATTTTGTTTGACCCATCGTTTAACACGGCTTGGACCTGCATTGTAACCAGCAAATGCCATGGGTAATGATCCATCAAATTTTTGGATTAAACCGGATAAATAAGATTGCCCTAAAGTGATATTGTAAAAGGGATCTGTAGTTAAGCGTTTCTTATTATATGATAATTTTTGATTCCTTGCGACCCGCTTTGCTGTAGAAGGCATCAGTTGCATCATGCCTAAAGCGCCGGCACGACTTTTTGCATTCAATAAGAAACCACTTTCTTGGCGGATGACAGATTGAATGATTGGGGATTGCAGAAAGTTTTCTTCAAGGATTGGATAAACAGGGTAGCCCATGTCACTTAATAATATGTGACTTTTATCTGCTTGTCGGGCTGCAAAAACGGCAAGGTCATCGCGCCCAATAGATCGACTTAATCCGGCGATGAAAAGATAGTCTTCTTTGTTTTCCGACTTTCGCGCCATTGTCGTTACAAATTTTTTCACTAAATCATCTGCTTCTACTTCAGACAGCATTGTGATTAGTTTTGTTAAATCTTGGGCATATAATTTTGAGGGCGGATTTTCAATAGGAATTGGTGATAGTAAAGGGCCTGCCGGTATTGTTGGCCGTAAGTGTGCAGGTAGTTTTGCCATTGCTAACTGTCCATAAAAACGATGATGGAAACGTGCGGCACGTATATACGCCTCTTGTGCCTTATTCGTTTTATTCATGGCATCGTATGAACGCCCAATCCAATAAGCTGCCCGAGAGAGAGAAACGGGATAGCCAACTTTCTTTTCCATATTCTGAAAATGTGTAAGAGCCATAGGAGCATCTTGTAAATATCGAAGGGCGATCCAGCCAGATAGCCATTCTGCATCGGCATAAGCGTAACCTTTGTCCGCTTTATGTTGTGATGCAAGGTCATAGGCTTCAGAAATACGCCCTTCTTTAAGGGCCCAGCGTGCAACGCGACCACGCTCCTTCCACCAAAGATGTGCATATTCTTTTTCTTGATCTGGATTATCAAGGAGTGGAATAGAATCCTCGTATCTTCTTTTTCTAACGCGCCAACGTAATCTTTCATAAACCAACCCGGGATGATCACGTAACTTTTTGGGAACCTGTTTGATAGACCAATCGACACCAACAGCACGTTTACGTAAATTAATCCGTGCTTCTGCTAGTAGGCCTAGGTCTTTAGAGACACGTCTGGCTTGCCGTTTGGCGGCACTTAATGAACCTTCCCACAAAAGATTTTCCAGGCGGGCTATATGGTCATCTTTGCTAAGCCATTTTCGATATCTTTTACGAAAGGCATGTTCATCAGCAGAGGCCATTTTTTTGTACGCCAAGCAGCACGCACTAATTCTTTG
>CBFCZA010000365.1:0-2992 GCA_965602285.1 uncultured Curvivirga sp.
AAAGAAGCCCTAAAACCTCTTGAGCGTCTTCCGATGATTCAATTAAGTCGCCTTATTAAACCTTTTTCTATGGCTTGGATAGATGCAGGATTAGGCAATAAAGATCGCGCCCTAACCCATATTGCGGCGGTCAAAGACAACTTCCCTCCGTTGTATAGTTTCACAAAAGGGCAAATTTTAGACTATGTCGGGGATCATGAGGCTGCTGAAAAAGCCTATATAGAACTAAAAGGATTTGAAGAACCGTTATCCTTACCAAGGCTTACATTTCGGGCCTATATTCGCAGTTTAACCTATCAAGGGAAAACAGAAGAAGCCCGTGACCTAGCCCGCCAATATTTATCGCGATCATCAAGCAGTATGGGTATCGCGCAAGACTTACAAATGATCATGGAAGGAAAGGAACTTCTACGGCAGCGACACCGGCAATGGGATTGGCTGAATCATTATATCAAGTTGCTAATTATTATAGTTCGCGCACCCGAAATATATTTATTTTTGATTTATATCGAATGGCTGAATATTTAAATCCAAACCATTTGAATGTTCAGATATCGATCGCAGAAAATTTTGAAGAGGCCAACCGCCTGGACGATGCGATTTTTTTATATGATAAGATTGCAGAAAATTTCCCTCGCTATTGGCAGGTTCATATTCAAAAGGCAAATGCCCTTTGGAGCATGGGTGAAAAACAAAAGGCATATGACCTTCTGAATGATCTCGCAGAAGAAAGACCGGGGGATCTACAAGCCTTATCATCATTAGGGCGTCTTTATAGTATCGCGGAAGAATATCCTGAAATGGCGAAAAATTTCGACCGTTTGATAGGACGTATCACAGAACCCAGCCAGTCGGATTGGTGGTATTATTATCGTCGTGGCATTGCTTATGAACGTATGGGGGAATGGGACGTAGCGGAAGAGAACTTCCTCGAAGCCTTACGTCTAAGCCCGGAAGAACCAGATGTTTTGAATTACCTTGGTTATACTTGGGTTGATAAGGGCTTAAATTTAGAAAAAGCTCAAATAATGTTACGTACCGCCGTGGAGGCACGCCGTACAAATGGAGCCATTGCCGATAGTTTAGGTTGGGCTTATTTTAAGCTAGAAAAATATGATGATGCCGTTCGTCTTTTAGAGCGTGCTGTATATTTGGAACCGACAGAAGCGATTATTGTGGAACATTTGGGTGATGCCTATTGGCATGTTGGCCGCAAAAGAGAAGCTCGTTTTCAATGGAATCGTGCGTTAAAATGGCCCACTGCCGAGGTTGATAAAGATTCAGTGCGGAAAAAACTGGTACAAGGGCTTTAACCTTTCTTGTATATGAATGTCCTTTACGAATAGTAGGAACGAGATGATCGAAGAAAAAGCCTGCGCAAAAATAAATCTTGATTTATTTGTGACGGGAAAACGTGTCGATGGGTATCATTTACTAGACAGTTTGGTCGTGTTTTCTGAATTCGGGGATAAAATTAGCGTAACCTCTGCGCCTGAACTATCTTTGGATGTTACAGGCCCATATGCTGAGGCAGTTCCAACGGATAGATCTAATTTGGTCTTACAGGCCGCCATAGCTTTGCAAAAGGCCCTTAATCTGTCTGATGGTGCAATAATCACACTTGAAAAGAACATTCCTGCTGCGGCTGGTGTTGGTGGTGGCTCTACTGATGCAGCCGCCACGCTTAGGGCTCTTATGGTCCTGTGGGGTGTCTCCATGGCTCAGAAAGACCTTATGGCACTTTGTTTGTCCTTAGGGGCAGATATCCCTGTTTGTATGGTATCAGAATCTTCAATTATGTCTGGTGTTGGCGAAGGGTTATATCCAGTTCCCAATATGCCTCATTTTGGCATATTGTTGGTGAATCCTGGCGTTTCTTTATCTACACCTGTTGTATTTAAGATGCGTGATGAAAAGTTTTCAGAAAAACCATTACGTGATTTTTTAGATCACCCTATGAACCAAGAGGATTTTCTAACCTATTCTCGAACCCAGCAAAATGATCTGTATGACGCGGCTTGCAAAATTGCCCCGATTGTACGTGACGTGGTTGGTGAAATTGGAAAACTCGAAGGCTGTTTATTGTCTAGAATGTCAGGAAGTGGGGCAACTTGCTTCGGATTATTTAAAACAGCTCAAGAAGCAGAAGAGGCTGAAAAGGCCCTTAAACTGCGGGATCTAGGCTGGTGGGTTAAGTCTTCAGTGACTAAATTTTAAAAAAATAAAAAAAATTTCATTTTTGCGCATTTTCGGGCTTGTCTAGTCAGGGTAAAAACAATAATGTGCGCGCCAACAGACTAGTGGGGTGTAGCCAAGCGGTAAGGCATCGGGTTTTGATCTCGTGATCGTTGGTTCGAATCCAGCCACCCCAGCCAAATATCTTGTAACCGCATACAAGAGCACAGTTTTAAGCCCTGATCCGGATGATAAATCTAGATCAGGGCTTTTCTGTATGCGCCCAATGAATCTGTCTGTTATCTTAAAATTTATGAGATTTTATAGCTGAATAAACCATAGCAAAAAAAATTGACTTGAGGGTGAAATCAAGCATAGTTTAGGGTGGATTCCACGATAGTTAAATATAGGAAGAACAATGGAAGAATTCGAATTAATCGCTATATTTTTAATACCTGCTGCGTTCACTTTGTACTTGTCGCTTGCACCAAATCGCAATGAACCAGGAACGAACGAACATCAATCTCTGCGTTTATGTAGGATTGCACTTTCGTTATCAATATGGTCATTTGGGTTTGGTTTAATTGGGTTCGCCTTGGCTTTTGTGGCCTTCATTCTAGGCATTGTTGCGATTGTTAAAGGACGCACTCTATATTCGATAATTGTGATTATTTTGTCTATTTGTATACCTTGGTTAGGTCTTGCATATGGAATTTCAACAATCACCAACCAACTATAATTAATCCCTGATATAGATAATCCAATAGGCAAGGGCGACAAAAACACTTCCGCCTATAATATTACCAAGACTTACCAT
>CBFCZA010000366.1:0-2977 GCA_965602285.1 uncultured Curvivirga sp.
TGATAACAACCGCTTTGATAATTTATTTAAACTTGTATTCTATTTATCAAAACTCTGTTAATTTTAATTTGGATAGTATTGAAAATTTAACTGATTGCGGAACTCAGCCGTGACAGATCCACATTTCCTTGCAGGCTAAAAAGTACAAATAATCTAAGTGCAATAAAATCAAAATATATTTGATCACAAGGCGCACAATTAAATCTTGTGAATCTGATAAATTTTCTATTTCTCTTACATCGAAGCTTGTTTCTGAATATTATGGCTCATCTTTAGAATTGATAATGTCTTCAATTTCTGAATGTGTTCATAGTTGCTCTGAGAATTTTGACAGTCCAAGAAGGTGGGGTGCACCATGTTGTAATTCTGGTTTTTTTGAATGAGGCAACCAGTTTGTTAAAGTTTTTACTTCCCATATAAACGTTTCCAGGATAATTTTTACATCTAGTTCGCCTGTTTATTGTACCATTTTATCTTTTGAAAGTGGCTGTGGATTTTCTTATGACGAGGTCTGTAGGTAGAATCTGAGTTTTGTTGCCGTCTTCTGGTGCTGCATTCATTATTTTAATCAGACGTTCCATTGCAGCGATTCCAAGTCTGTGTCTTGGCTGGTGTATTGTGCTTAGGCTTGGATAAAAGTTTTTAGCCATATCGATATCATCAAAGCCAATGACAGAGATGTCTTCAGGGACCTGTAAGCCTTTTTCTCTGGCTGCATTGATGATTCCCATCGCCATTTGGTCATTTGCACAGAAAATAGCGGTTGGTAAGGTGTGCTTTTTGTAGATTTCTTCAAATGCGACGGCGCCAGATTCGATGGAGAAATCACCAAAATAAACAAAATCTTTGAAGGTTGATAATCCTGCATCAGACATGGCTTTGTTGTAGCCAAGAAGGCGGTCTTCAGACAGGATGTTGTCCATTGGACCTGCGATATGTGCAATTGATGTATGGCCTAAATCTAATAGATGTTTTGTTGCCTTGTAGGCCGCATCAACATTGTCGATGATGATTGTGGGTAGGTTTGTGTTTGGAATGCGTTCGCAGACTAAAACCGTTGGTGGCATTGCTTTTGGTGGAGCATTAGACGCGATCCCTTCCGGTGAGACAGGGATATGACCATTTAAAACCAAAATGCCATCGGCTAAATTGCTTCTTACATAATTCGCATAGACATGTTCACGGGCTGGGTCATTATTGGTATTACCGATTAAGATACTGTAACCTTCACGTGTGGCAACGGTTTCAATACCTGATAAAATCTCTGAAAAGAATGGGTTTCCTATGTCTGGAACGAGGGCTACTACCATGCCTGTTCTATCTAGGCGTAAGTTACGTGCCATGACATTCTGGGTGTAACCAGTCTCGTCAACAGCGGCGTTCACTTTGTCTCTGGTTTTCTGTGAAACAATATCCGGTTTATTTAAAGCCCGACTTACCGTCGCAATCGACACCCCCGCAATGCGGGCGACATCTTCTATAGTAGCGTTCTTATTGCTAGCCTTGATGCTCATGGTCGATAGATTCCTATTTTTTAAACCAAAATGTAATTTTTTTTAAGAAACATATCTTATTGATTTCTTTATAACGTCTGTGCCTGAATAAGCCAAGATATAGTCTATATGAAATTTAATTACAATGTAAAGCTTTACATTTGAAATGAAAACCTTTACATTGCGTTAACTGTGAAATTAAGCAAAAAAAATAATAACAACGCTTATGCAAAATATTGAACAGATTAACTGGGTATAAGACGAGATAAAAAATCCGCATTACCCAGTTGGATAAATAGGGAGGCATTTGAAAATGCATTTATCTACACATAACTGGATGCGGGCAGAGCCTGTGGAAACTACACTTCGTCGCGGTAAGCAGTGGGGCTTGCAAAGCATCGAGATCAGCGGTGAACCTGATCAGTATAATACAAAAGATGTGCGTGCGACTTTAAAAGAATTAGATATGTTTTGTTGGGGCAGTGTTACGCTAACACTTGGCAACCGAAACTTAGCTGCAAAAGATGAAGCTCAGCGCGCGGCAACTGTGGATTACATGAAAAGCGTTGCGACGATGATCCATGAACTTGATGGTCGTGAAATGACTGTTGTGCCAGCGACTGTTGGTAAGGTTATCCCTGATGGAACACCAGAAGAAGAATGGAAGTGGGTCGTTGATAGCTTGAAAGAGGTTTACGAACTCACAGAGAAATACGGTATCAAAATGGCGATAGAGCCGTTGAACCGATTTGAAACATATTTCCTTAATCGTGCAGAGCAAGCCGTTGCCTTGGCAAAAGATGTTGGTCAAAATGCGGGCGTTTGTCTTGATGCGTTCCATATGAATATTGAAGAAGTTGATTTTCTAGGTGCGTTACGCACAGCAGGCGATATGCTTTCTGATTTTCATGTGGCGGATAATAACCGGATGCCGGCGGGTATGGGGTCAATTAACTGGGTTGAGACTGTAAAAACCCTGAAGGAAATTGGATATGACGGCGCTCTGACGATGGAGTTCGTTTGTCCTGTGGACCGTACGCCAGTAACGAAGTTCCCAGATCAAGTAGAGACAAATCCTGTGGATATCTCTCCTGAACAACTACAATTTATCATCGATCATGGCAGTAACCTTTTAAGTGAAGAATTTTATTCTGACATGGTTAAACGTTGCTGTGATCATATTATGCCACTGATCCGTTAATTTACGCTGTTTATCGTTTGCTACTAAATTGAAATTGTTAGGTTGAATTGATGTCTGGAACTCTGATCAAAAATGTTGAAGCAAAGTGGATTAGTTATCCTATTCCCTATGAGAACCAGCATGTGTCCGACTTTGGTCGTATTGCTAGTTTCGACATGGCCTTGATCACTATTACGTTGGAAAATGGTGACGTCGGTTATGGTGAGGCGAAGGCTGCGGTTGGAAGTCAGGGATCTTGTGCATCATTAGTTGCGATCATAGAAGGCGAATTTAAACAACAATT
>CBFCZA010000367.1:0-2954 GCA_965602285.1 uncultured Curvivirga sp.
AAATTCAAAGTTTAAATCTACGCCAGCTTCAACGCGACCATATTCTGCGCCATTATATGTCGTCACCAGTGGTAAATTAATCTTTCCACCATCCCATACATCCCCTAATTCATCCGGCGTAACACAAACAGGAGAGAAAGAACTGGCTGGTTTAGATTGATAAAAACCAAACCCTTTAACCAATTCAGGTTTCATCACATGGCGCAGGGATACATCATTACAAAGCATCAAAAGGATAATATTGCCCTTTGCACTTTCAGCATTTGTTTGAATAGAAACATCATCCGTGATGATTGCTATTTCACTTTCAAAATCCAACCCCCACGATACATCCAGACAAGGAATATCATCCGTAGGTGCCAAGAAAATATCGCCGCCGCCTTGATACATCAGTGGATCAGTTTCAGAACCCGGGGGCATATCTGCACCGCGTGCCTTACGAACAAGCTTCATATGGCTTAGATAAGCAGATCCGTCAGCCCATTGAAACGTACGTGGTAATGGAGACGCCAATGCATCAGCATTATATGGCAAACCTTCAACATCACCTGCATTCAATTCATCAGAAAGCACCTGTAGTTTGGGGGAAATCTCTGACCAATCCTCAACAGCATCACGTAAGGTAGGACAAATATCACGAGCTGATATCATTTTAGATAGATCTTTTGAGACCACAACCAAAGAGCCGTCGCGCCCTCCGGTTTTTAAAGATGCGAGTTTCATAAGCTTACTTTCATTTTGGTTAATTGAGAAGGCGTGCAGAAGATTGGGAAACCAATTTTCTTGCTTCGTTTAAATTATTAGCACTGCCCATGATGTAGCGATCTGGTCGCACAAGTAGGGCTTTCACATTCATATCTGATAACATCTTGGTAAGAGGTTCGTTATCTTCGCTGGACAACACGCTATAACCCACATCGTTAATATCTGATGCGATTTCACCCACGGCGATTAAGACAGGTTCAAAACCAATATATTCATCTAGAGGCATGCGCGCAGATAAACAGGGTTGCGGGCAGACAAAACCACGATGAGGGCTACTCATATCTCCAAGTCCGGGGCCAAGTTCTGGAATAATGCTTTCCATTTTCACGCTTCCATCTGATTGACGAAAGGCGTTATTCAATTCTTCTTTTGACCCCATCGTATTAATGACACCGCCAAGATATTTTGCCGTTTGGATGTATTTTTTGGCTAAAGGGCGACGTTCACTTTCATATGTATCCAGCACATATTCTTCAGCCTTGCCTTTGCAAACTAATATTAATTTCCACGCCAAGTTAGCAGCATCACGGATACCAGCGCACATACCTTGCCCCATAAATGGTGGAGTCAAATGCGCGGCATCCCCCGCAATCAGCATGCGTTCTTTTCGCCATGACCATGCAACTTTTGATTGAAATGTATAAACTGCCTGTCGTTCTAAATCAGCGTCTTCTGGGGTCAGCCAATCTTTTAATAATTCCCAAATTTTTTCGTCTTTCACGATTTCGGCCGCGTCTTCACCATCACGCACACTTATTTCCCAACGGCGGCGCATTCCGGGGCTTCGGCAATAGGTCGCAGGACGTTCAGGATTACAATATTGAATTGTGTGATCCCCAAGTTCTGGTTTTTCCTTTTTTAAGATTACATCAACAACAAGCCACCTTTCATTGAATCCATAATCTTCCCATTCTGACTTCATTGCCTCACGTACAGGGGAACGCGCACCGTCGCATCCAACAATATATTGTGCATTGATTGTGTGGTGCGTCTGATCCGTTAAATCTTCATAAGAAACTTCTACGGACTTTGGGCCGTTCACGGCCTTAACAAATTCACAGGATGTTTTCACATCCACATGTTTAAACCGTTTTAATCCATTTCTAAGGCTTACTTCCACATAAGGCTGATGAAAACGGTAACTGGCATACCAATTTTGTGGACCTAATTCTTGAGGTCGAGGCCAATCCAACAGCAATTCACCTTTCGCATCAACAAATCGCATTCCCCGATTTACGAAAAGATTTTCGTTGATTTCGTCCGCAACCCCTATGGTTTGAAATACCCGCATCACTTCATCATCCATATGGACAGCGCGCGGTAAATGATAGGCCTCTGGTTCTTTTTCGAGCACCAAAACGGATAGGCCTTTTAAGCCAAGTAAATTTGCTAAGGTTGCCCCTGTTGGGCCGAAACCGACAACAACGACATCATAATCAAGATTATCTTTCATAACCCCTTAGCCCTTCTTCAACATATCATAAAGCCAGGGACAGTCCGCAACAACGGGTGCCTGTATACCATCGGCAGCAGCCTTCAAACGCATTGCCCTAAATTTCGCACGATCTTCTTCTGGTAAATACAATCGTTCATGGCCCCAAAAACTGGGCCCTACAGATGTTTCATGTGGCTCCCACGTTTCTGGTTCAATCACACGCCCACCCCAACCGCTTTCAATGAAGAAACCTGAAGGTGTGATGGAATAATAAGAGGTCATATAATCATTTGTATGGCGCCCTAAAGTATATGCAACTTTATCTTCTTCTTGCTGAATCAAATCAAAGCCTTGCCCTACGTCATCTAAGTTTTGATATTCCACCATCAAATGGTGCAACCCTTTTTGACCAGACCCAATCATGGCAAAGCTATGGTGGCGACCATTCACATGGAAGAAATAAAGAGGAAAAGGCTTTTGCCCATAATCACTTACTTTAAAGTCCAATAAGTCCCTATAGAAAGGCAGTAGTTTATCTGCATCTCGCACATGTAATGCCGCATGGCCCAAGCCATATGGCCCCGTTTCAAATCCGGTAATAGGGCGTCCTGGCTTAAATGGATCGTCTGCAATCATAGGATTATAATAAAGTTCTATACGATTACCTTCTGGATCATCAAAATAAATAAGGTCTTCAACAAAGCGTTGATCAGAAAGGCCACCCTTTGCGTGATGCACTTGAACACCAGCATCT
>CBFCZA010000368.1:0-2926 GCA_965602285.1 uncultured Curvivirga sp.
CTAAGCCTTGGTATGGACATCCCAGAATGGCCACCAGAAAATATCGAAGATCTGGCCAAAAAACTAGAAGAACCTTTCTAAGTAATTAGGAAGATTTCTAGACCACCGCCGCGGCAGTAGCCAAGGGATTAGACATTAATGTTTATTCCTAAAGGCGACCGGGGTTTATAATTGGAGCGTGTCTCACCTGATGGAAAGCGCGCTTTTAAATGAGAGTATTGAAAGGAAGACAAAATGCGTCATGGCATGAAAGGTCGTAAGTTAAACCGTACAGCTTCACATCGTAAGGCTTTGTTCATGAACTTAGCTAACGCGTTACTTAAGCATGAGCAAATTAAAACTACTTTGCCTAAAGCTAAAGAATTGAAGCGTGTTATGGACAAAATCATTACATTGGGTAAAAAAGGTGGTCTTCACCGTCGCCGTCAGGCTTTTGCTCAACTTCGTGATGATGCGACAGTTGCAAAGTTATTTGACACATTAGCTGAACGTTATTCAGATCGCCCAGGTGGTTACACCCGCGTTCTTAAAGCTGGCTACCGTCACGGTGATAGTGCCCCAATGGCATTCATCGAATTGGTAGATCGCGACGAAGATGCTAAAGGTCAAGATTCTGGTCCAGTTGTTGAATTTACTGGTGAAGAAGACGCAGCTTAATAAAGCTTCGTTACTAAGATTTTAGAAAGGCCCTGAGGAAACTCAGGGCCTTTTTTTTGTTTTGATCTATCGTAGAATCATATTTATTATTTCTATCTGAAGTTTAATTTATAATATTCTATTAAGGAGAAAGTTTTGATAAAAAAATTAGGTGCTGCATTATGTTTATTAACGGCTGTTGGTTGTGCGTCACAACCGGATGAAATGACTGCATCACATGTTTCGGACCGTCTTTATTCTGACCTTAGTTGTAATGATTTAAAAGCTGAATTGATTGAAGTTTCTTCAAAAAAGAATGACCTTGAAACTGTTTTAGAGAAAGAAGCAGATAATGATGCTGCTCAAACTGCTATTGGACTAATTTTATTTTGGCCAGCCCTCTTTTTACTTGAAGGTGGTGATGGAACGGAAGCTACTGAATATCGGAGGTTAAAGGGCACTGAAATAGCTCTTAATAAATCTCTTACTAAAAAAGATTGCTAAGGAAATGCACCTATTATTATGTAGGTGCATTTTTACTTTCTTCTACCTAATATCCGCAAAATTCTGATGAAGAGGTTTATGATATCTATATATAAAGCAGCAGAGCTATCGATGGCATTATCAACTGTCTTTGGTATTTGGTTTGCCCGCCCCCAATCAAACCCTATATAACCACAAAAGATAATTACCACGGCCCAATCTATTAATTCATGATGGCGCTTGAAAATAAATATCGCTACTAATTCTACAATGATGACACTAATCAAAGCTATTGTTAGGGCTCTATGGATTTTAGAAAAAAAGGCGGGATATAATGTGCCTAATATCATCATTAAAACTGTTACCGCCCCAGTTATCGCTATTGCCTCTGAAACAATGTTTTGGTCATAACCGGCAATCACTACATTCAATATGAGTCCAAAAGGTATAACCACTAGGTTATAACCACAGAAACTTACAATTGGATTATGTGATTTGTTGAATAGATATACACCAGCAAAACAACTTAGGAAATACCCACCAAAAAAGATGATAGGGTGAATGGAAGTAAGGCTTTGGGTGTCGATTGTCGTAACGATATGCCAATTTATTATAAACCCCCAAGCCAAACTTAACCCAATGATAAGGTTATATAGATTTGCTGATATCTTATCTGGATTATTTTTATCTGAAGTTCTATTAAAAACATTTTGTTCCACAAGTATCTCCTAAATAGATTAATTATTTTTTTATATAGTAATAGGTGTGGGCAGTTTTTCATATAAAAAAAGAGCATCTAAAATGTATTAGATGCCCTTTTAAAAAACGTCTTAAATTTTAATCGTTATGGCGTACGACCTCTGGCATTAACCCACCAGGGGCAAAACGCATGACAATAAGAAGGATTGTTCCCATCATGACCATGCGCATATGGGCTGCACTTTCCACAAGATGTATTCTAAGCGGGTTTGTTTCTTCCATACCGGATGTTATCACTTCCATTAGGAATAGGCCAATGGGCTCTGCTTCTACCCAAATGAACCAAATAAGGAAGCCACCCAAGACTGAACCCCAGTTGTTACCAGACCCACCAACAATAACCATAACCCAAATAAGGAATGTATACCGAAGTGGATTATAAGTGCCAGGTGTAAATTGGCCATCTAAGGTGGTCAACATTGCGCCTGCAACACCAACAACGGCGGACCCTATAACAAAGATTTGTAAATGGCGGCCTGTTACGTTTTTCCCCATTGCTGCAGCTGCATCACGGCGATCTCTTATTGCACGCATCATACGGCCCCAAGGGGAGTTTAACGCACGTTCAGCAAGGAATAAGATAATACCTAGGACAATGATGAAAAGGCCTGCGTAGCAAAGCTTTACATAAATGGAAGATGCATCAATGACGGGCACACCTACGGTATTGGCCAAATCTATAAACCAAGGTTGTTGTTGAAGATCGATTTCATAAGGAACGGGTCGAGGAAGGCCGGAAACATTCTTAACACCACGAGCTAACCAATCCTCATTCTTTAAGATCGCTATGATAATTTCTGAAATGCCTAATGTTGCAATAGCAAGATAATCAGAACGTAAACCTAAAGAAATTTTTCCAATCAACCAAGCTGCACCAGCCGCAGCAAAGCCACCAGCAATCCAAGAGAAAATGATAGGCATCCCAAGGCCACCGAGATATCCGGCACTAGCCGCATTTGTTGATTCAATGGCGCTAACACCCGGTTCATAAAAGGAACGGATGATAAAGAAACCGATGATCGCAACGCCCGTAACAGCCCAAGTTCTC
>CBFCZA010000369.1:0-2924 GCA_965602285.1 uncultured Curvivirga sp.
GTAACATAATTCTCTACATTTTTTTCCGGATCAACCACGCCCTCTTTTTGTAGGCAAGCAAACAAGGCAGCAGTCACAGATTTAGTGACCGAAAATAAAAGATGTTCTTGGTTTTCATTTAAACCATTTAAATAGCGTTCATAAAGAATTTGGCCTTTTTGCCATACAAGCAAACCTTCGCTATCACTTAGCTTCAAGGCCTCCAAAAGACTACTATCCCCATTCAAAGGATCGGGAACTAAGAAATCATCTGATAGGTTGTTTTTAGTAGAAAAGTGGCTAACGCCGCCTGCTTCTGGGCGGGCATCGGCCCCACAATGAATCACTGCCGTAGGGGTTAAGCGGGAAATATTAGCCATCAACATATAATTCACCCCTAGGTCTTTAGAAGATAAAGTCCATTTGTCTTTGAGAGGGTTAAACGAAACACCGGTAATTTCGGCAACGGCCATACCTGCACTTCGTAAAGAAGCAGCAAGTTCAGAAGGCTTTAAGAACTTTTTCCAATCATGGGTACCACGTGGCAACCAACCCATAATATATTCAGCCCCAACAATGGCTAACGCATATGATTTTGCCGTGCGGTTCATGGTCGCCATAAACATACACCCATCTTCTTTCACAAGTGCAGCAGAGCTTTTAACGAACATATTCACATCCGCCACATGTTCGACCACTTCCATATTTAGAACGACATCAAAACTCTCTCCCGCCTCAACCAAAGATTCAGCCGTTGTAAAACGATAGTTAATATCAAGATCCATCGCCTCTGCATGTGCATTGGCTATTTGAACAGAACGTTCCGTCGCATCTACACCGGTGATATCAGCACCCATGCGACACATAGGTTCACATAACAATCCACCGCCACTGCCTATATCAAGGATGGAAATTCCCTTTAACGGGTTTGGCGCATGGGGATCACGGCCAAAATGTGCGCAAATTTGATCTCGGATATATGTAATACGTACAGGGTTGAATTTATGTAAGGGTTTGAACTTACCCTGTGGGTCCCACCATTCTTCTGCCATCGCAGCAAATTTGGCGATTTCTGCATCATCAACAGTTTGTCCAAGAGACGTTGGTTGTTCTGAATTTGCGGTTTCTTTTTCCATGATATTAATTTTCTTATTCTTCGGTTCGTCCATAACATGTCCAAATAAAGACATGAATTGATTATCTATAACGTAACTTTAACAAAAAACGTAACTTTAACAAAATTTGAGTAAAAATCACACTTCTTTTGCGCTGCACACTTGATAAGGTTGGTTCAAACGAGTATGGATATCGCGCTCTTAACAGGCAAGCTTAATCAGTATAAGTTTAAAGGATTTTGATATGGCGCGTATCGTCATGAAATTTGGTGGCACTTCAGTTGCAGATCTAGACCGGATCGCCAACGCTGCCAAACGTGTAAAAAGAGAAGTAGACGCAGGTAATCAGGTTGCTGTCGTTGTATCCGCGATGTCGGGCGTCACCAACCAAATGGTGTCCTATGTGGATCAAACCAGCAAGATGTATGATGCCCGTGAATATGACAGCATTGTTGCTTCTGGTGAACAGGTGACCGCAGGCCTTATGGCATTGCGGCTTCAGGAAATGGGTGTGAATGCCCGTTCATGGTTGGGATGGCAAATTCCAATTAAAACCGATGAAGTGCATGGCAAAGCCCGTATCATGGACATTGACACATCAGAAATCGTAAAACGTTTTGAATCAGAACAACAAGTTGCTGTCGTTGCTGGCTTCCAAGGAATCAGCCCCCTAAATCGCATTGCGACATTAGGACGTGGCGGTTCTGATACAACAGCCGTAGCCTTGGCTGCTGCGATGAATGCTGATCGTTGCGATATCTATACAGATGTGGATGGTGTTTATACCACAGACCCACGCATCGTTAGCAAAGCACGCAAAATTGATAAAATCAGCCACGAAGAAATGCTTGAAATGGCATCTTTAGGCGCAAAAGTATTGCAAACACGCTCCGTTGAAATGGCCATGAATCATGGCGTTCGCATGCAGGTTCTTTCAAGCTTTGAAGATCTTCCCGGCACAATGGTAGTAAGTGAGGATGAAATTATGGAACAACAAGTTGTAAGTGGCATCGCCTATAGTCGTGATGAAGCAAAAATCACTTTGGTAGACGTATCAGATAAACCCGGCATCGCCGCCAGTATTTTTGGCCCTCTTTCTGATGCTGCAGTGAATGTGGATATGATTGTTCAATCTGTCTCTTCTGACGGTAAAAAAACAGACATGACATTCACTGTTGGCCGTACGGATGTTGATCGCGCTGTTCAAGTTTTAAAAGACAACGCAGACACAATTGAATATTCGGACCTACAATCAGATGCCAATGTTGTTAAAATTTCCATCATTGGTGTTGGTATGCGAAGCCATACAGGTGTTGCACAACAAATGTTCAAAACCTTGGCTGAAAAAGGCATCAATATTCAAGTGATCTCAACAAGCGAGATTAAAATCTCTACCTTGATTTCCGAGGAATATACAGAACTTGCGATCCGTGCCTTACATACGGCCTACGGATTAGACGCTGAAGAAGAATAAAGTTATCTGACTTATTATGTAAAAAGGCGGGTTTAGTGGATCCCGCCTTTTTTATTTGAATATACTTATCCGCGCCCACGGTAATTTGGAACACCCTGATCAGGAATCCAGACCCCTTCTGGTGCTGTTCCTGTCTGATAGAATACATCTATAGGAATTCCCCCTCGTGGGTACCAATAACCACCGATACGCAACCATTCAGGATCAAGTAAATCTATAATTCTTTTTGCTATTGATACAGTGCAGTCTTCGTGAAACGCCCCATGGTTTCGGAACGAGCCCAGAAATAATTTCAATGACTTACTTTCAACCAACCAATCGCCGGGGACATAATCTATCACCAAATGTGCGAAATC
>CBFCZA010000370.1:0-2905 GCA_965602285.1 uncultured Curvivirga sp.
GGATGAAACAGTAAATGGATATGGCTGCCTTGTGGATGACCCTAAAAACTTTGATATTGAAATAACCCAATGGCCTGCACAAGGTTGGCGCAAAGTAGATCAAGGAACGGGAGATGAAGCTGGTTTTGTAGAAGGTATTTTCTACGGCAACTGGGAAGGAGACATCCTTAAAGGCAAAAATGATGCCGTAGATGGTGATTATGTTCTAGGTTTCAGTTGTGATCCGCAAAAGGCATCACAAGAAAAGGCGACATGCGAACGTAAACAAGTATTATTGTGGCATATGAACTACCATCCGGATGGTGGTCAGTTATTTTATCCCTTAGATAATAAACCTTTCGTCATTCCCGCAGCCTTACCAGGTGACGACTTCACCCCTGAAAAGGTTGTCGCCTTCTGGTGCGATGGAACAAAAGGGCTCCATATTCACGCGAATATTTGGCATGAAGGCATATTCCCTGTCACCGATAACCAACGTTTTTTAGATCGCCAAGGGAAAGTTCATGCCCGCGTAAGCTGTGATATAGGGTCAGAATTTGGACTCTATCTTTCAGTCCCACTTACATTAGAAGACGCATAGCACAAAAAAAAGCACCACAAAAAAAATCAAGCCCCTCACGGATAAAGTGAGAGGCTTGAAAATCTTAACAATCCGAAGATTATTACATATCTTAATCAGGCAAATCTTAAATAACTTTAAGATCAGATGCAGATTCACGATCACGATGAGTGGTCAATTCGTAAGATACTTTTTGGCCGTCATCCAAATGTTGAATGCCTGCGTCTTGTAATGCAGAAATATGAACGAACACGTCTTTTCCGCCTTCATCAGGTGCAATAAAGCCAAAGCCTTTTGTTGTATTGAACCACTTAACTGTACCATTAGCCATTAGTCTATTCCTTAAACTTCATTATATATTCTTCCCCGACTTCATGTCAGAAAATTGAGAGTTTGAAACTTTGCTTTTTGAAGTTCTGGAGAATTACACAGAAGGGAATAGATCTATAAAAACCTTTGCCCGTTGATGGTATTACTCAAGAAGCCAAACGGACATCCTCAAAAGAAAAACACAACTCAGACATTAGTTTTAAGTTGGTTAGAAAAAAAAATCAATTTTTTATTAAAAAAGTTTCATATGTCGAAGGATTATCAACCCCCTACGATTGCTTTCAACACCTAAAAGACAAAAGGAGCAACGAATTTAAGCTTTCATAAAAACTACGAATAAAGCTATAGATTTTAGGAGGCACATAAAAAAACTGCCGGCAACCCAAGGGTTACCGGCAAGTTGAACAGGGAGGCTTCACGTCTGGGAGACGTATATTAAAATGCGCACAATCGGCATTGCACCGCAGCGCGTTTTAATATCGTTGCTGCAACGCAACAACTGAAGTGCCCCTTATGTAGTCCTAGACGAACACGAACACCAGAGCCAAAATAGCATTGCAGCTATGCATTTTATGCATATCGAAAGCAGAACATATCTAAACAATTGAATATTATAATAAAAAACAAATGAAGAGTGAAAAATATTTATAAATTAATTTTTTAAATTCATTTTTTTCCGCACTAAAGCGGCATATAGATCATTTTTCCAACCTTAGCGTAAGAAAAAACACCTCTTTATTATTCATTTTGCAGTGCCACGAACTAATAAAACAACCTTAAAAAGGTGAAATCATTAGAAATTGACGGATGAAGATTTCTCTAATGCGCATATCGAGCCCGCGCACCGCGCTCTATGCCTGCTGCTGCTAAACGATCAATTTCCAAGGCATGTCGGATCATTTGTCATAGATTAAGCTCTTCTTCTACCGCGACCAAATCAGCTGCAGCAACCTCAACAGCCAAAGCATAGGCCGTTTCACGTAACTTAACGGGTAAAGATTCATGAATCAGATCGAGAACTTTCTCAAAACCATCTAAATCAAGAAGTATTTTTGCTACAGCGCCAGCATCTTTTGCGATGTCAGACTGCTCATATCCCTCAAACACTGGAAGATAGGATACTATTTCCTTAATCTTAAGCATTTCTGGTTCTGTCATTTCATTATCCGCAGCGGACATAATCACCATGGTATAAATCAAGGCTTGATGGTTGCTTAGCATATTCTCATTCCTATCCTAGATATTACAAAACTATCTCTTCTATAAGAATAAGAAGCCTAACATTGTTTTTCCAGCTTTCAAAAGAAAGAAAACAGTAATTCCACAATTTCCTAAATAGGGATATCGACAGAATGGGTTGTGCAGGATAAGTTGCGGACATGTATGCAATATTAAATGTCGCCCTACCTGTTTTTGCCATTATGGGAGCAGGCTTCCTAAGTGGACGCCTTAAATTTCTTGGTCAAGATAGCACTGCCGCCCTCAATGGATTCGTCTATTACGCAGCTTTGCCTGCGCTTTTCATGGTGTCCATGAGCCGCGCACCAGTAGAAGAGATATTGAACCTCCCTTATTTGGCCGCCTATGTTGGCGGAACACTTGCAGCCTATGGTCTTGCACTGCTTGCTGCTAGTTTCTTTTTCCCAGATAAAATGGGCGCGATGAGCCAACACGGCTGGTCTGCTAGCTTCTCCAATACAGGTTATATGGGCATTCCTCTGCTTATCACAGCCTTTGGCCCAGAAGGGGCATTGCCCGCAATTGTGGCTACAATCGTTAATGGCGCAATATTGACGCCAGCAGCTATCGTTATCTTAGAATTAGATAAATCAGAAGGCGAAGCACGCAGTATCATGATCAAGCGTGTTTTCATGGCAGTCATTAAAAATCCACTTTTAATCGGTGCATCCATTGGCCTATTCTTTGCCTTTACGGGTCTGTCACTTCCTTTACCTGTAGAAACATTTGGCGACCTGCTTGGCGCGGCGGCAAGCCCAGCAGCATTATTTGCCATGG
>CBFCZA010000371.1:0-2901 GCA_965602285.1 uncultured Curvivirga sp.
TCAGGCTGCGGCAACTATTCTTTTATAAAAGAGAAATATGATGACAAATAAACGCCCTTCCCTTCGACATTTTGATGTGATGCTCGCCACTTGGTTTGGCAGCGGCTATATCAAACCTGCACCAGGTACTTGGGGAACAGCCGCAGCATTACCTTTTGCTGCATTCATTCATTTATACCTTGGCCCAGTTGCATTAGCTGTTTCTGCCATTGTTGCTTATTTCATTGGCGTATGGGTTTCTGGTCAGTTCTCTATGCGTACAGAAAGCCACGACGCATCAGAAATAGTCATAGATGAAGTTGCTGGCGTTTGGGCGACACTTGCCTTTGCACCAATGACAGGTGAAAATTTAATCATTGGATTCTTATTATTTAGATTTTTTGATATTTTGAAACCATGGCCAATAAGCTTCATCGATAAAAAGGTTCAAGGGGGCGTCGGCATTATGTTAGATGATATGGTTGCAGGTGCTTTTGCAGGCATATGCTTACTTTCCCTAAATATATGGGGGTATGTACCAAATGTATTCTAGTGAAACGGTAGAATTAGCACGTCACGTTATTCGTGAGTGCGTTAAGAGAAATTGGATGCTTTCCACTGCAGAATCTTGCACAGGCGGCTTAATCATTGGCGCTTTGACCGAAATATCAGGTTCCTCAACTGTGGTAGACAGAGGCTTTGTAACTTATTCAAACCAAGCGAAAGTTGATATGCTTGGTGTTGATATGAGTTCCATTGAATCAAATGGTGCCGTAAGTCATGAAGTTGCTGAATCAATGGCAAATGGTGCATTGAAAAATGCAAAAACAGATATTTCTGTTGCTGTAACAGGTGTCGCGGGCCCCGGAGACTCAGAAAACAAACCCGCAGGGCTTGTGTATATTGGTGTAGCCTCTAAAAATCTGGAAACAACGATTGTAACCAAAAATAACTTTAGTGGAAATCGTAATGATGTGCGTCATGGCACTGTAAGGACGGCTCTATTTATGATGCTGTCTGTTCTGCAACAGGATTGATATGAACCAGAAAGGCCAATAAATCCAACAACGGATGTCCATCAATATGAAGGCTAGGCTCAAAATCCTGCTTCCAGTCCCCAACAAGAGAGAATAGAGGCTTAGGGTCCGTGAATCTATGCTGCTTGTTAGATTGTAAGTGTTTTACGACATCTTCGATGGGCGATATTGTTGTATCTTCAAGTAACTGGTCACAATAATAAACATTTTTTGGAAAAGTAACCAAAGCTGCAAGTAAAACGCCAGCAACCTCTGCAATACGGGCACTATTAGTTAAGTTAAATCCAACTTGATCAAATAGGATATGACGTTCTTTCCCATTGATTAACAAACACAATCTGTGATTATGCCCCTCATCTTCACGCTGTACCACACCAGATATTCTACGAATATAGAATAATAATGATGTGATTTTGATTAATGAGTCGCTGCCTAGGATTTCCAACACCCGTTGGCTTGCAGAAAAACTGTCATACGCAGTTGGGCGGGAAAATTTATGTAATATGATCGTTTCGCTTGATCCATCACGATCAACTTCAACGCCAGCTAAATTCAAGGCACTTTCTATTGCGCGTAATGTGCTTGCCCTTGGGTCACCCAAGCCACGTTCAATATTATTTAATGTGGCTAAAGAAATACCTGAAGCTGCCGCTAACTCGGTTTGCTTAGCATTAATCAAAGCTCGTCCAGCACGAATTTGAGCTGATGAAATCATAATTACACCTTAGAATTAGGCTTCACACTTAAATAACCATATATAAAAACTATTTCCTTAAATGTTTATATATTCTGATTCGAAAAATAAGGTAACTAAGGAAAACGTATTTTTTATAAATTAGGGAGTACCATAAATATTGTCTGCCCTTTTAGAAAATGCTGAAACCATTTTTTGAAAAGCCTCTTTGAAAAACATATTAGCTACAGTTTGAAGAACCCGAGATTTGAATTCGAAATCAATCATGAAATCAACATCACACCCACCTTCAACTGATTTAAATTTCCACTTATTTACCAAATGTTTAAAAGGTCCATTCTCATAAATCACATCAACAATTAGTTCGTCATTATTAAATGTAACGCGGCTTGAATATTTTTCGTTAAAACTTTTAAACCCAGCCATTAAATCAGCTAATATAACATTGCCCATTCGTTTTCGAATACGAACAGCCTGACACCATGGTAGAAATTCAGGGTATTTTTCTACATCACAGACCAAGTCATATAAATGCTTTGGTGTATGGGCTATGAATTGTATTTCCTCATGCCGTGGCATAAGGCCCTCCTTTTATTAATTTGGAATGTTATTTTTTTGCATCCAATTGTGCTTGACGCGCATCTCGAAGTTTTTCGAAATCATCGCCTGCTAAATAGCTGGATCTGGTCAACGGTGATGATGACACCATTAAGAAACCTTTTGCCCGCGCCATGATAGCATAATTATCAAATTCTTCGGGAGTTACAAAACGATCAATGGGTGCATGTTTTGGTGTTGGTTGTAAATATTGTCCAACAGTAAGGAAATCGACATCCGCTGCACGATAATCATCAAATAATTGTTGGATTTCTATTTTGGTCTCACCCAATCCAACCATGATACCTGATTTTGTAAAGATTGTAGGATCAAGTTGTTTCACACGATTAAGTAAATCTAAAGAAGTAAAATAACGTGCCCCAGGTCTAATAGTTGGATAAAGGCGTGATACTGTTTCTAAATTATGATTAAACACATCAGGGCGTGCTTCTACAACAATTTCCAAAGCACCTTTCTTTTCCTTAAAGTCAGGTGTTAAAACTTCAATTGTTGTATTTGGGGCTTTTTCACGAATAGCACGAATTGTTTCTGCTATATGATTTGCACCACCATCCTCTAAATCATCACGGTCAA
>CBFCZA010000372.1:0-2900 GCA_965602285.1 uncultured Curvivirga sp.
AAACATCTGCTGTTTTGGCCCCTTGTAATTTAGGGCGATCTTTATTCCCTATCGCCGTTGCTGCGTAATATGAAGTTGTATGTTGTGGGTGGGTCATATGTTTTTCTCATTAAAATAAATTGTGATCACATTTATAACTCAGTCACTAAATAACTTAAAGGCCTAACGTTTAAATTGGATAGGGCCAAACATTCGAAGTCTATATTAATCGAAATTCTAAATTAATCGTCGTTCCATTTATACCATGTAGCAGCAGCACGAAGATACCAAATGCGAAGGTTTGCCATTGGAAAACGTGCCGCATGGCCACGCATCACAATGGGAATGGCTTCATCTGCGGATTGTTTCCCCATAATTAGGCCAGCCATAGCACGACCAGCCCAAGGCGCACTGTTAACCCCATTGGCATGATAACCATAGCTATAATAAACAGAAGGATCATCACGATCAAAACCCATGGAAGGTGACAGCTTCATAGACATACATACTAAACCTCTCCAATAATGAGAGATTTCAGCACCTCCCCAATGTGGAAAGACTTCCTTCACACGATTTGCCATCCATTTCTTCATGCGCGCCCCATCATCAGGACGCCCAGTCCAGTCGCCACGTGCCCCAAGCATCAGACGATTATCCTTAAGCATACGGAAATAGAATAATAATTTACGTGTATTACAAATTGGTTCTTCCACTTGCCATTTATGCGCAGCAAGTTCTTCATCCGTTAATGGGCGTGTCGTTATGATATTTGAGATTACAGGAAGAATCCTACGGTCCATATTTTTTTGAAGCCCATCTTGGTAAAAACCATTTGTAGCAATAAGGACTTTTTGGGCGCGGATCACACCTGTAGCAGTTCGCAACACATGAGCGCCGCCTTCTTTCTTCCAACTGATAACATGGGAATACGGATGCAATTTTGCACCATACTTTACCGCAGACTGTGCCAAACCCAATGCAAATTTCAGAGGATTAAGGGCAAATCCTACATCTAGATGCAAGGCGCCAAATTGCTCCTCGCTCTCATAGCCAACTTCTGCGAACTCAGACTTTGTCATTAAGCGTGACTTAATTCCAAATAACTTTGTGGCTTCGTCTCCAAACTCCTTTAACCCATCAAATTCTTGGGGGCGATGGGCAACTTCAAGGTTCCCGCTTCCTTGACGCTCAAAATCAATATTTTCTAATGTCTCAAGGTCCGATGTATATTCTGTACCTTCTTGTTGCTTTGCCCAGAAGTCCTTTGTGGCTTCCATACCATATTTAGAAATCATTTTCTTGGTGGACATTTTAGTTGCTGGCATGCAACAAAAACCTCCATTTCGCCCAGAGGCACCAAATCCAATCGCCCCACTCTCTAAAACGCGTCCATCTAATTTGCTGTCTTTTGCAAGGTTCAAGGCTGCTGATAACCCTGTATATCCACCACCGATTATCGCGACATCACAGGTTTCCTCACCAGATAAAGATGAACCAAGATCAGGCCTTGGGGAAACTGTATCTTCCCAATAACTTGGAACGTCTTTTGTCGAATACATGGATTTATGGAAAAGCATCTTTTAAGCCCCATTCACTTGATAATTTTTAAACTAGATTTGAACTATGCATCTTTTCAAAATGTGATCAAATTATTTTTCACATAGCAAAAATTAAACTAAACCTAGACTATTCCGCTACAGGGGCCTTACATTCCAATATCCAAATATCATAAACAGGATGCTCCATACCGGATAAAGCGGGGCTGGACGCAAACATCCAACCAGTAAAAAGGTTTTGGGAGCTTTCACCACGTTTATGTTCAAATATCTCTAAGAAAGCAGCGGATTCAGGTGGTTCATGGGGTGGAGTACGATCACAATGTTGCATCGTAATACTTAAGGCCCCAAACTTAACTGTTTCACCAATCGGTGCTTCAAATGTGGAAACACGGGCCGTTACCTTATCCAAGCCTTGCAAAACAGCAATGGACCTTTCTTCTGATATAACAACAGAAGAAATAAAAGGGCTAACTAAAATAATGATGAAACCTAATAAATGACGCACTCTAATTCCCTTGTTGACGAAGGCGTAGCCTTAAGAAGTCAGAACCTAGCCAGATTCTATGGCTAAAGGATGGCGATTTGCCAGATAATTATTCAGCTTGTTCCGTTACAAGAAAAATGGCACGACCGAGCATATCTTCTAGAGATAAAGCGTCGCGTGTATTTGAAAGCAAACCGTTTTCACCAACCTTCGTATCACTACTTCCCGGAATGATGCGTAAATATTTACCGCCCAACAAGCCATTACTTGCAATCAGAACTTCCGAATCACTTGGTAAAACAACATCATCTCTTACGGAGAATCGAATAACAGCTTCATAAGAATCCGTATCGACAAATTGATCCGTTACATTACCAATTTTCACACCACCAATACGTACGTCGGAACCAATAGTAAGACCATCAACAGCATTAAAATGAGCTTCCATCTCACGGCCGCCAACCTGCCCTGTTTCAACATTTAGAAATCCAACAAACATAAACATCGCTGCAGTTAACAGAACTACACCACCAAGAATTGTTTCTATAGCGCTTCTTTTCATAGCGGGCCTTCTCCTTCATCCAAAGGATCATCAAAAGGATCATCCATTTGTGTATCAGCTTCTGTTTCAAAATTTGGTAATAAAGAGGGGTCTGTTGCAAATGGGTTAGATTTTTTCTCTGCAGCATCAGACTTTGCAGCTTTTTCTTTTCTGCGTGCTAATCCACTTTCACCCATTTCGATAATTTTTTTGAAGATATCTTCAAAGATAATAGAATCCTGAATGAACTCTAAAGAATCCCCATCTTCCAACATCTCATATTCACCGCCAACTTCCACACTGATATATTTTCCACCGAAAATACCATCGCTAGTGA
>CBFCZA010000373.1:0-2888 GCA_965602285.1 uncultured Curvivirga sp.
TGCATTTCGACGTGAACGCTGAAGCAGACAACGGTCTTGCTTACGGTGGTCGTGTTGATTGGCGTCCAGCTGGCCACACTATCGATGAACTTTGGATCGATATGTCTGGTTCTTGGGGTAAAGTAGTTCTTGGTAACGACGATGCTGTTGGTGATGATAACGTTCCACATGCTGGTTCTGTATCTGTTGGTGGCTTCGGTTGGACTGGTTCTGTTGTAGCTTCTGCTGGTAACGTTGGTACTGCTTTGACAACTCCAGAAGCAACTGCACGTTTGTTCGATAACGCTCGCGTATCTTACTATACACCTGATTTCGGTGGTTTCTTGGCTGGTATTTCTTACACACCAGATGACAATGCAAACACAACTTATGATGCAATCACAGAAGTTATGGCTAAATGGTCTGGCGATCTTGGTGGTGCTTCTTTGACAGTAGCTGCTATGCACCGTATGGCTGATTCTGTAAACACTGCTAACGAAGATCTTGGTGCTACTGAGATTGGTGCTACTGTTGGTATCGCTGACTTCTCTATCGCTGCTAACTACCATGACAACGGCGATTCTGGTCTAGCTAAAACTTCTACTGCTGATTCTGGTTCTGGTTGGTCTTTAGGTGTTGGTTATAGCTTCGGTGACGCTGCTGTATCTGCTGCTTACTTGTCTAACACAACTGATGTTGGTGCTACTGATGATGAGTATGACAACCTTGCACTTGACGTTGAATACAACGTTGCTGAAGGCTTGAAAATGTATGCTGGTGCACAGTTCGCAGACTCTAAAGTTGGCGCAACTGGTGTATCTGGTAAATCTAGAGCACTTATCGCAGGTACACGTCTATCTTTCTAATATCTTAGAAAAAAAGACTGTATAATACATTTGGGGAGTCAACTTCGGTTGATTCCCCTTTGTTTTGTTATAATATGCATATTCATTTAGTCTTCAAAGTTGGATCGCATTCATGACACGTATTTATTCCATTTTAGCTTTATTAATATTTACAAGTTTTTTAACATCTTGTTCTAGCGGTAAAGCGCCTGTTACGGCTGATCCTAAATATGACAGACTTACTAAAGACGGCACTTTATTGGGTGATGGCATTACCTTTGGTGGTGATAGTGCAGGTGGAAACACACTTTCAGGTGTTGCAGTGAATGCTTTTTTATGGCGCGCATCTCTTGATACCATTTCTTTCATGCCTTTAAATCAAGTGGACCCATTTGGCGGCGTGATTATTACTGATTGGTATAGCCCACCAAAGCGTACGAACGAACGCTTCAAACTTAACGTTTATATTTTATCCCAAGAATTACGATCAGATGGATTACGTGTTTCTGCTTTTAAAGAAACTAGAAATTCAGACGGCCAATGGCAAACAGCAAATATCAGTAAAGATTTCTCCCTGCAAATGGAAGATTCTATCCTGATCCGTGCCCGTCAAATGCGTGTTAATGCCTTGGAAAATAAAGATAAATAATTTTCAATAACAATATTTTTATACTTCTATATTATTCAAATACATATTTAAGAGACCAACCATGTCCCAAGAAACAAGCCAATATAATTTCCGTGATATCGAATTAAAATGGCAAGAGAACTGGGAAGCTAGCCAGTCTTTTGAAGCCAAAGTAGATCGCAGTAAGCCAAAATATTATGTCTTGGAAATGTTTCCATATCCATCTGGCAGAATCCATATGGGACATGTAAGAAACTATACACTAGGTGATGTTGTCGCACGTTTTAAACGCGCAAAAGGGTTTAACGTCTTGCATCCCATGGGTTGGGATGCCTTTGGCCTTCCCGCAGAAAATGCAGCCATCGAAAACAATAGCCATCCAGCAGCTTGGACCACAAGCAATGTTGCCTCTATGCGTGATCAATTAGGTAAGCTTGGTTTATCTTTGGATTGGACACGTGAAGTTACCACTTGTGAGCCAAATTACTATAAACATGAACAAAAAATGTTCTTGGATTTTGTAGAAGCCGGTCTTGCATATCGTAAAGAAAGCTGGGTTAATTGGGACCCTGTAGAAAATTCAGTTCTTGCCAATGAACAGGTTGTCGATGGTAAAGGTTGGCGTTCTGGTGCGCCTGTAGAACGCCGCAGACTGAACCAGTGGTTCCTAAAGATCACTGAATATGCTGATGAATTGCTTGAAGGTATCGAAACGTTAGATCGATGGCCTGATAAAGTTCGCCTGATGCAACATAATTGGATTGGTAAATCTTCTGGTGCCAAAGTTTTCTTTGATATTGTCAATCGTAAAGATAATCTAGAAATCTATACAACCCGCCCAGATACATTATTTGGGGCTTCATTCTGTGCTATTGCTGCCAATCACCCTATTGCAGAAGAACTTTCTAAAGAAAATTCAGAATTAAAAGAATTTGTCGCCGAATGTTCCCGTATGGGCACATCTGAAGAAGAAATTGAAAAGGCCGATAAACTTGGTTTTGATACAGGTTTAGAAGTTAAACATCCTTTCATTGAAGGCAAAACCTTAAAGATCTTCGTCGCTAATTTCGTACTTATGGAATATGGCACAGGTGCTATTTTCGGCTGTCCGGCGCATGATCAACGCGATTTAGACTTTGCCCGTAAATATAACTTAGACGTTATACCTGTTGTATTGCCAATAGGTGCAGACCCTGAAACATATGAAATTTTAGATGAACCTTTTACAGATGCTGGTACCATTTATAATTCAGACTTTCTAAATGGTCTTGAAATTGATGAGGCAAAAGGAGCAGTCATTTCAAAGTTACAATCAATGAGTATTGGGGAAGGGACCGTCAATTATCGCTTACGTGATTGGGGTGTTTCTCGTCAACGTTATTGGGGCTGTCCAGTTCCAATGATCCATTGTGATAGCTGTGGTATCGTTCCTGTTC
>CBFCZA010000374.1:0-2886 GCA_965602285.1 uncultured Curvivirga sp.
ACCGTTGAATATATTTCCAATTATCCGTGCACACCCCTGAAGATAAACCAAAGGCGGTAGAGTTAGAAATCCGAATTGCATCATCTATATCTTTACATCGGATGATGGGAGCGACAGGTCCAAATGTTTCTTCCTTAACAAGTTCGCAGTTAAAAGGAACATGATCCACAACTGTTGGTGAATAAAGCGCCCCTTTACGTTCATTACCATAAAGTAGTGTCGCCCCTTTGGATACAGCATCATTCACACGGGTTTCAAAAAGAATAGCAGACTCTTCTGAAATCACTGTGCCCATATCATTATTCAAATCAAATGGATCACCGTATTTTATTTTTGATGCTTTTCCTGCAATTAACTTCACAAGATCATCTGCAATCGCATCGACAGCTAGAATACGCTTCACCGCCGTACAACGCTGTCCCGAATTTTTGAAAGATCCTGCCACCGCCAATTCAGCCGCTTTCTCAAGATCCGCATCTTCCATAACGATCAATGGGTCATTGCCGCCAAGCTCAAGAATTTTGCGTCGATACCCTGCATGTTCCGCAATATATTTTCCAATAGGCACACCACCTGTGAACGTCACAAGTTCCGCATGTTCGTTGGTCAACATTTCACCAGCTATATCCTTTGGATCCCCCGTCACAACGGAAAACATCTCAGGTGGGAGGCCTGCATCATAAAGCACATCAGCAAGCATCAAAGCCGTCAAAGGTGTTTTTTCCGTTGGCTTCAAAACCATACAGTTATTCGTTGCGATAGAAGGTGCTACTTTATGCGCGACTTGGTTCAAAGGATGGTTAAAAGGCGTGATCGCGGAAATCGCCGTTAATGGATCTCTTGTAGTAAAAATTTTTCTTTGCTTGCCATGGGGCGTTAAATCACAAGAAAAAATCTCCCCGTCATCTAAAATACAAAGGCGTGCTGATAAGCTAAATACATCATAGGCACGACCAATTTCGTAAAGTGAATCCTTCTTACATAAGCCTGCTTCCGCAGAAATCATGTCTGAAATCGCATCTTTGCGTTCGATTAAAATATCAGCTGTTTTTTGTAATATTTCATAACGCTCGTGGCGCGTTAGAGTAGATTCATAATCCGCTGCCTTTTGAAAGGCATCGCGGATATGTTCCACCTTACCCATTGGTACAGTACCCACAAGTTGCCCATCATATGGATGGATAACATCAATACGATCTTCTGTTAAAACTTTTTTACCAGCAATCCGCATAGCTTCATGTTTAACTTCAAATTTCTTACCCATAAGAGATAATCCTTTAACTTTAAATTATGATGCGTGGTTCAAGGCAATATCGAACACATCGAAATTACGAAGACGACGATCAGCCGCAAGACCTGTCACAGGTTTATTACATAACAAAGGTACTATTTGTTCTGAAATACCACCATGGGAACGAAGAGGTTCTTTTAGCGCGGCCAAGTCATGACGTGCAGCACTTGTACCCAATACTTTGTTGGTTTCTGAAACTAAAATAACATCACCAGTGCGATCTTCGGGCAACTCAAACTTCTCACAACCTTCTTTACGATTCAAGGCAACCATCATGCCGTCCATTGCCGCCAATTTCGTAATTGTTTCTTCACGAACAGCTTCTGGGATATAGGCAGTAGCAAACGATCCCAACGCACCATGATGCACGACATATGGATCCGTAATTGGAAGGATCACACGGGCTTCACCTGCGCCTAACCATTCATCAAGAACATCTTGTAAATAGATCACATCAGGTTCACCAGCTTCGTTATGCTTTGGCTTCATACCATGGTCTGCGGTCATCGCAATCACACATCCACGTTCATCTAATTGCGCCATATATTTATCCAGCATTGCATAGAATTCGTTGGCAACAGGGGTACCTGGCGCGTGCTTATGTTGTATGTAATCCGTCGTTGAAAGATACATAAGATCTGGTTTGAACTCATCACAAAGCTTTACGCCTGCTGCAAAAATAAACTCTGATAATTCAGCAGAATATACGGAAGGAACTTCACGACCCAACCAAGTTGACGCATTATCAATACCATGATCGGCCATGGTTGTTTGGTTTGATTTTTCTGATGAAAAGGCAATTGCTTGCCCTTTAGAGAAATCCAAACCATTGCCAAGCAAAGTACGTAACTTGTCTTTTGCTGTTACAACGGCGATTTTTGCACCACGGTCTTGGAATTCTTTGAACAACGTTGGGACACGCAAGAAACGTGGCTCATTCATCATAACTTCTTCGTCATTTTCAGTATCGTAGAAATAGTTACCACAGATACCATGAACCTTTGGTGGCTGACCTGTCACGATCGAAAGGTTATTTGGATTTGTGAAAGATGGAATAACACAATCACCACGAAGATCTGCACCTGTTTTCAAAGCTTCTGCCATGAATGGCATTTGACCCATTTCAATTGCTTTTTCAATATAAGCTGGTTCTGAACCATCAATACAAACAACGACAACAGGTTTAGTTGGCCATTTATAATCACGGCCATTCACAGAAACTGAAGTTGGTTTATCAGACATATTACTTTCCTTTTCATCCGATCATTGTCGGAACATTAAATCCTGTATTTATTCTTGAAGCTTACGTTGCTCTAATGCTTCTGCTGGTGGTGTACAATCATCCACCCCCAAAGCTTCACATGCAGCCTTCATCGCAGCTAAAACACCTAGCATATCTTTTTCGTGTAATTGACCAATGTTACCTACACGGAAACTGTCTACCACGGTTAGTTTACCGGGATAGATGATATAGCCCTGCTTTTTGATCTCTTCATAAAAGGCTTTAAACTCAAATTTCTCATGTGCAGGGCAAAAGAATGTTGTGATAATAGGGGACAACCAACGATCTTCTAACAATGTTTCAAAGCCCATCT
>CBFCZA010000375.1:0-2871 GCA_965602285.1 uncultured Curvivirga sp.
GAAGAGAGGTTTTTGGTCTTACAATCGCAGAAATCTATGGGCAAACTGAATGTAACCTTGTTCTTTCGGGCAGTGGAAAAGTGATCGATGTTAAGCCAGGGTTTATTGGTAAGACATCACCAGGGAAGACGCTGGCAGTATTGGATAAGGATGGTAAACAACTTCCGCCAAACGAGGTTGGCCAAATTGCCGTTAAAAGTCCTGATCCCGTGATGTTTTTAGAATATTGGAATAATCCTAAAGCGACCAAAGAAAAGTTCATTGGCGAGTGGCTGATTACAGGGGATACGGGCCTTTATGATGAAGATGGATATTTCAAATTCATTGGACGTGATGATGATGTGATTACTACATCTGGTTATCGCGTTGGGCCGGGTGAAATTGAAGACTGCCTTCTTAAGCATCCTGCTGTTCAAATGGCTGGTGTGGTGGGAATCCCTGATCCTTTACGAACAGAGCGCATCAAAGCTTTTATTTTACTTCATCAAGACGTTGAAGGAACAGAGGCATTGAAAGAAGAGATAGATCAATTCGTCCGCATACGCCTTGCCGCACATGAAGCACCAAGAGAAATTGATTTCCTTGATGAACTTCCTATGACGAATACGGGAAAGATAATGCGCCGTGAATTACGGAAACTAGGCTAGGCTAATCGTCTAATAAACCTAAGCATATTCCATATTTTCGAACCCAACTTGAAATGGGGTGGCTTTCTAGATCTTTAAGGAATTTCCCCATTTTATTTGTGGTAATACGATGACTGTTTGCCCTGAAATGACCGGGGTGAATACCATCATCATTTTCAAGGTTAGGATATTCTAAAAGATAGAAAAATGAGGGTTGCCAATATTCGGCAAGGGTCTTTCCCGTGCATAGATAAATCGGTTCTAAGTTATCTTCAATAATTTGAATAAGCTTATTGTTAGCGTGAGTAGATTTCTTCTGTGAAGTCACCCATGATTTCAAATCATAGGAGAACCTTGATAGCTGAATTAGCGACTGAAAATATAATAAGCCATGGTTTATTAAAATGTTATTCAACCATAAATGATAAAATTTATGAATATCACCTTCTGACAAGTTCGTTAGTAGTTTTGTTCGTGAATTTTTAGGACCTTCTACTGTGGTCGCGACAGAAATGAGTTCGCATAAAGACTGTTTTTCTAACCCACGCATGGATTTCTTAAGTAAGGTTATCGCCTGTAGTGTGAGTTGCCTTAAATCCTTAGAATTATGACCTAGAAGTAGGGTGGGTGAAGACTTGTTGGCGTCAAAATACTTTTCCCATTCATTGAAGCGATAAAAGGCGACCTTATGGCATGGGTGGTGACTGTTTCGCATGATGATGCTGTGCTTAAATTTTTTTGCACTATCATATGCCCATTTGCGTGTAGGGGCTAAAAGCAAATATTCCTGTTCGCCAAGAGGATTTTCTAAATATTTTAAAAATCTGGTTGGGTCGGATATCACTTGGCTAGGAAAATTTTGAATCTTGAATTTTGTGTGTGATTGTATGTTGTTAGTTTCAAAAGTTTGGTTTTTTGATGGAAAAGTACTTATGTTTTGTCGGTGTTGTTGCATGATACCCCCGATGTTTATGCAGCTATTAATTAGGTATTTACCTATTTACAATTATAAATTGTATATATTTTGCTATCCCTAATACGTGTATTAGTCAATATCATTTTCTATGTTTAGTGTTCATCTTTGTTCTGTTTATGTCTAAAAAAAGCGTTAGTGAAAATGAGTTCATAGGTGATACCGCTTGATATTAATAAGATATTAATCGTTAAAATATGACCGTAATATGGCTTTTCCTGTCAGAATAAATTGATATAGTAAAAGTATGACTAATATGGAAAATGATCGATTGCATTTACTAACGAACGAAGATCCTGCCGCCTTTTGGGTAGAGAATCCAAATGGTCCTGCGCCAGTCATTATTACATGTGACCATGCGAGCAATGTTGTACCCAAAAGATTAAAAAACCTTGGATTGTCTCCACATGTTTTGGATCGGCATGTTGGTTATGATATTGGTGCGATAGAAGTTGCTACTTCATTAGCCAAAAAATTAAATGCTCCAGCAATATTTTCTGCATATTCACGTTTAGTTATCGATATTAATCGGCCCATTGATGATTTTACTAGCATACGTGCTATTAGTGATGGGGAAATTATTCCTGTTAACCGCACATTAGATGAGGCACAGAATAAAGCCCGTCAGGAAGAGATATACTGGCCTTATCATAATAAATTGGCTGAATTGGTAGCACATAAATGTAAAGTTCATGGGTTCCCAATTGTTATATCAGTTCATAGTTGCACAGATATTATGCATGGGAAAAAACGTCCTTGGCACGTTGGTGTCCTTACCAATCATGATCGAAGAGTCGGGCTGCCTTTGATCCATACTTTGGAGAAGCAAAACCCAGGTGCATGTATTGGTGATAATAAACCTTATTCTGGTTGGGACCCTTTTGGATTTACCATAGAAAACCACGCAGTACCCCGTGGGTTACCGAATGTTTTACTGGAGTTTCGTCAAGACCTTATTAGTGATCTTGATGGGCAAGAACTATGGGCAGAAAAAGTGGGAAACGCTTTGGAATTAGTTCTGTCTGATCATTCGCTTTATTGTGAGTTTTAGAATGAAAATGGATATATGATATGGAAGACCAATCACCTTTAACCATAGGCATTGAAGAAGAATATCTATTAGTGAATCCAGAAACGCGAGAGTTGGTGAGCGACAGCGATATCCAAGCTTCGGTTATTCAGGATGTGCAATCTTCAGTAAACGAAGATGTAGGGTTTGCTACACCAGAATTCCTTAAGGCGCAGGTAGAAATAGGCACGACTGTTTGTAAT
>CBFCZA010000376.1:0-2867 GCA_965602285.1 uncultured Curvivirga sp.
GTAACGGGAAGGCCTTTTAGTTCGTCTTCTACAAGATCAGATTCATGCCCTGTAACCACAATAATTTGTCCAAAATTGGTTTTCAGTAATGTTTCTGTGACATGGCGAATAAGGGTTTTTCCTTCGTAATTCATGAGTAACTTATTTTTTATACCCATGCGTTGAGACATGCCAGCCGCCAGTAATACGACTTCTATATCGTGATTATCATTAAGCATGTTTGACTTTCTCCGCGTTTAACGGTTCTGATTGATCCTGAACCGCATCAGCTTTGCGACGATGAGCCACAATTTCTGATACGACAGCAAGGCCAATTTCTTCTGGTTCAATCGCGCCAATATGAATGCCTGCAGGTGCATATAATTCTGCAAAACTCTGGGATAAGCTTGTATCTTCAGCAAGCATATCATTTTTTAACTTATCTATTTTTTTGCGGCTACAAACCATACCTTTATAACCGGCTGTTGTTTGTAACATAGATCGCAATGCATCTTTGTCACGCTTCCCTTGTGTTGCAACAATGACAGCATCACCGGAACGAAGATGTAGGTTAGACAAGTCATAGCCGCTGATATAAGCGCTGGCCCCTTGCATTTTAGCATGATCTTCTTCAAGTGACGCAACGGTAACTTTTACATCAAGGCATTGCGAAACCCGCAATATAGATTGCGCGATGGGGGATGCCCCACAAATGACTAAGTTTCTAACTGCTTCCATCGGCTCTAGGAAAATATCAACTGTTCCACCGCTGGGGCAACTGGACTTATGCAGCTTAACACCATCAACATCTGTCTTTGTGACAACTTGATCCTTTGGCTTAACGCGGATCATTTGAGGTTCGCCGGTTTCCATACTTTCTAGGGCAGCGCGTCGAGTTGCACCAGTGACGCAACCGCCACCGATGAAGCCATGCAAATCACCATCGGGCATGACAACTGCTTTTGCACCGGCACGGGCTGATGTGCTGTCTGCTGTTCGCAATATGGTTACGACACAATAAGGTTTCCCCTCGGCACGTAAATCTTCGATAAGATCGAGTGTTTTTCCAGAAGTAGTCATTGTCAGTCTATCCTCTCATACTCTCACTAGTTCAGGCTCGATATTTTTCAAGCTTTCTAGTGTATTAGCGGCAGCAAAAAAATCTATGTGGGGTAAAGCTTTTGTCATGGCTTCGGTCACTGGCTCGTATTGTTCCCAGCCCAGTAAGGGATTTAACCAAATCAGTTTAGAGGCACGTTTTTTAAGTTGAACCAATTGTTGTGCCAGTAAATCAGGAGCGCCTGTATCATATCCATCACTCATCATGATGACGATTGTACGACTGTTGATATGGGTTTTCGCATATAACTTATTGAAGTTTTTAAGGCTTTCACCTAGTTTTGTACCGCCCCCAAAACCACTTGCCATAAGTGAAAGGCGCGCCATAGCCTTCATGGCATCTTTGTCTTTTAAGGTATCTGTCACGCGCACTAATCTGGTATGAAATAAATAAGCATCAGTATGGGCCCATTGACCTACAAGCCCTCTTAAAAATTGTAAGAAAAAACGGCTGTAATGTTTCATCGAACCGGATACATCTAAAAACAAGAGAAGTTCAATGGGGCGATCTACGGTCTTTTTCTTCTTTAATTCTATTAAGTCCCCACCATGGCCCATATTTTTCCGAATGCTGTGCCTTATATCAATTTGTTGACCTTTTTTTGACTGGCGGTAGCGCCTTGATAATCGGTATTTCATCTGGCGGGCTAAACGATAGGCGAAATCTTCAATCTCTTTAATTTCGTTTGGTTGAACAAATGATCTGAAGTCTGTTTTTAAATTTACATCGCGTTTGGTTGCAATTAATCGACCTGCCGCATCACCATCTGAATCTTGTTCACCATCGCTTTCGATTTGAGGAGAGTTTCCTTTTTCATCGCCTTCTTCATTTCCTTCATTATCAAAATGCTGCTGCCAGTTGATGGGCAGTGGCTTTTCTTGATTCATGCGTCCTTGTTCCAAAACAGTGCGCTCTTTACCTTTGGTGAACCAATAGGCCTCAAACAAATCATCGAATTTATTCCAGTCATCAGTGCGTCCACAAAGTGCTATTTTTAATTTACGCATGGTCTCACTAGCAGAAGTTAATCCATCTGACATGATCCTGATTGCCAGTCGCGTTTCCGCAGGACCCAAAGCAAAATTATTAAGGCGCAAATGATGAATGAAGCCGGTGGTATGTTCCAGAAGAAGCCTTCCGGATATCTGCATCTGTGTTGCGGCTTGATCAGCAGGTTCTGACATAAATCATGCAGCCTTTCCAACCAAACGCGAAACCACTTCAGGTGTGATTGATGAAAGGTCTCTTTCTGTTTTTAGCATGCACATGAGAGTTTTTTGGATGACGTCCAAATCATCGTCCAGATTAGCTGTCTTGAATTTCAAAAGGGCTTTAACCCAATCTAACGTTTCTGCAATTCCCGGTTTTTTCTCTAAATCTTGTTTTCGTAATTCTTCGACAAAATGTGCGATTTCGATGGCTAAAGAATCTCCAACGTCGGGTATACGCGATATAATTATTTCTACTTCTCTGGCAACCGATGGGAAACTCACGTAGCTATAAAGGCAACGTCTACGCAAGGCGTCTGATAATTCTCTTGTACCATTTGATGTTAGAATTACATGAGGAATTGATGTGGCTTTTATAGTTCCAAGTTCGGGCACGCTTACTTGGAAATCAGATAGTATTTCCATAAGGTAGGCTTCGAATTCCTCGTCGGCACGGTCTATCTCATCGATAAGTAAAACAGGAGGTTTTTCCTGACTAATCGCTTGCAATAACGGACGGCGTAAAAGGTAATCTTCAGAAAAGATATGTTCTTCTATTT
>CBFCZA010000377.1:0-2865 GCA_965602285.1 uncultured Curvivirga sp.
CAACCACAAATAAACCTGAACCAGCAGCACCCATAAAGATAGATAAAACCTCATTAACAGAAGAAATTACTGAAGAAACCAAAATGGTGCCGATTCTAGGACTGCATCCTTTTGTATGGACCCTTGGAATATTAGGTAGTGTTATAGCCCTTATTTTTGGCCTATCTGGTTAATTCTTTTTCTGTTTGCGACATTTATATTTAATTGTGCGATGCAACAATTTGATTTTCTTGAGAAATTAGAATTCAACTCTTGACCATTTATTTAATAAGCAGCACAATCCTGTTCAATAAATAATAATAAAATTTCTTTTCTAAATTATATTTAGACGGGAAAAACAGGAAGCTTATTAAATAAGGAGGAACACCACCCATGGTCAAAATCTCTATGACTGTGAATGGCAAGACTGTTGAAGGGGAAGTAGAACCTCGCACATTACTTGTCGAATTTATTCGCGAAAACCTATCATTAACTGGAACACATGTTGGCTGCGATACAAGCCAATGTGGTGCTTGTGTTGTGCATGTGAATGGCGATTCAGCAAAAAGCTGCACGATGTTAGCAGCACAAGCTGATGGTTGCGATATCACAACTATCGAAGGACTTGCAAATGGTGAAGACCTTCATCCAATGCAAGCAGCATTCAAAGAAAACCATGGATTGCAATGTGGTTTCTGCACACCAGGAATGGTGATGAGCGCTGTTGATATGGCGAATAAAAATGCGGACCTTAATGAAGAAATGGTTCGTGAAGGATTGGAAGGCAACATTTGCCGCTGCACAGGATACCACAATATTGTGAAAGCTGTTGTTGCAGGCGCTGCTGCTATGAAGGCCGCTGAATAAGCGTCCTTACTCTTTTCAATCAAGGTAACTAATTCAATTATGGGAGATGACCATGAGCGAGACAGGAATCGGCGCATCCGTACGCCGTAAAGAGGATTTTAGATTCCTCACTGGACAAGGAAATTATACCGACGACATTAATCGTCCGGGACAAGTATATGGCTATATTTTACGTAGCCCACATGCACATGCAAAAATCAATTCTATGGATACTTCTGCCGCAAAGGCAGCTGCTGGCGTTGTCGCCGTGTTCACTGGTGAAGATATGCAAGTTGGCTCTATCCCTTGTGGTTGGGGTGTTAATAACAAAGACGGTAGCCCAATGGCAGAGCCTTTTCACCCTGCCCTTGCGCAAGGAAAAGTTCGCCACGTAGGTGATCAAGTTGCTTTCATTGTTGCTGAAACATATGCCCAAGCTAAAGATGCTTCTGAACTCATCGAAATTGACTATGAAGAGCTTCCAGCTGTAATCAACATGGGGCAAGCCATCTCTGGCAATGCACCATCTACAGTTCATGATGAAATCCCAAATAACCTATGTTATGACTGGGAAATTGGTGACGAAGCAGATGTGAATGAAACATTCTCTAGCGCACATCATATCACAACAATGGATATTACGAATAACCGTCTTGTTGCGAACCCAATGGAGCCTCGTGCTGCTATTGGTGACTATGATACTGCAACAGGTGAATATACATTATTCACAACAACACAGAACCCACATGTCATTCGTTTACTGATGGGTGCATTTGTGCTTCAAATTCCAGAACATAAATTACGTATTGTTGCCCCTGATGTTGGTGGTGGTTTTGGTACAAAAATTTTCCATTATGCCGAAGAAGCAATTCTTACATGGGCAGCTGGCCAACTGAAACGTCCTATTAAATGGACAGCAGAACGTGCAGATTCATTCATGTCAGATGCACATGGACGCGACCAAGTAACAACAGCATCACTTGCATTGGATGCAGATGGTAAATTCCTAGGTCTTCGTGTTTACACAAAGGCAAATATGGGTGCTTATCTTTCTACATTCTCTACCTGTGTACCTACATATTTAAGCGCGACATTATTGGCTGGTGTTTACACAACACCAAAGATTTATGCCAACATTAAAGCTGTATTTACAAATACAGTTCCTGTTGATGCTTATCGTGGTGCGGGCCGTCCAGAAGCAACTTACCTTCTAGAACGTCTTGTAGATCAAGCGGCACGTGAAACAGGTATGGATCAGGCTGAAATTCGCCGTAAAAACTTCATCCCAACGGATGCATTCCCTTACCAAACACCTGTTGCCCTTCAATATGATAGTGGTGATTATTTCGCTACATTAGATGGCGCACAGAAAATGGCAGATGTTGATGGCTTTGCAGCACGTAAAGCAGAAGCAGCAAGCCGTGGTAAGCTTCGTGGCCTAGGTTATTCTACTTATGTTGAGGCCTGCGGTATCGCACCAAGTGCTGTTGTTGGATCTTTAGGTGCACGTGCTGGTTTGTTTGAATCCGCTAACATTCGTGTTCATCCTACTGGCTCTGTAACAGTTTACACAGGCTCTCATAGTCATGGTCAAGGCCATGAAACAACATTCTCTCAATTGGTATCTGATACATTAGGTATTCCACTTGAAAATGTTGATATCAGCCATGGTGATACAAACAAAGTTTCATTTGGTATGGGAACATATGGATCGCGTTCATTGGCTGTTGGTGGAGAAGCTATCATGAAGGCAATGAACAAAGTTGTAGATAAAGCAACCAAAATTGCCGCACATGTTATGGAAGCAGATGCTGGTGATGTTGATTTTGCTGATGGTAAGTTCACAGTTGCTGGTACTGATAAAGAGATGTCATTTGGTGATGTAGCCTTAACAGCTTATGTTCCACATAACTTCCCACATGATGAATTAGAACCAGGACTTGAAGAACAAGCGTTCTACGACCCGGCAAACTTCACCTACCCTGGTGGATGTCATATTTGCGAAGTTGAAATCGATCCAGATACAGGCGTTGTTGATGT
>CBFCZA010000378.1:0-2837 GCA_965602285.1 uncultured Curvivirga sp.
TATGGTTATTACTTACGCAGCAAAAATACCTGCTTTTTTAACACTATCTTCAACTTGATCTTCAAATTGTTTAAAGTTTTCTTCAAACAGACCGCGTAGCTTAAGTGCTACTTTGTCATATTCATCTTTATCAGCCCAAGTGTTCTTTGGTTGTAACACTTCTGCAGGTACGTCCGGACATGTTTCTGGAACATAAAGACCGAAGTTTTCGTCTTGAACACGACCAACGTCATTAAGGCGTCCGTCCAATGCAGCACGGACCATAGCACGCGTATGATGGATGCTCATACGCTTGCCGGTTCCGTAAGATCCACCAGACCAGCCAGTGTTTACTAACCAACATTTAGCACCAGTTTTGGCAATTTTCTCGCCAAGTAATTTAGCATAAACGCTTGGGTGACGTGGCATGAAGGGTGCCCCGAAACAAGAAGAGAAGGCCGCTTGTGGTTCTGTTACACCACGTTCTGTACCAGCAACACGCGCGGTGTAACCACTTAGGAAGTGATACATAGCTTGATCTGCTGTTAATTCAGAGATTGGAGGCAATACACCAAAGGCATCAGCTGTTAACATGATGATGTTTTTTGGGTCACCGCCCATGCCGTCTTCTTTGATATTTGGAATAAAATCAATTGGATAAGAAGCACGCGTGTTTTCTGCAAGGCTATTGTCATCAAAATCAACCTGACGGGTGATTGGATCATAGCCAACATTCTCAAGAATGGTACCAAAGCGTTCTGTTGTCGCGTAAATTTCTGGCTCCATCTCACGAGAGAGATTAATTACTTTTGCGTAACAACCGCCTTCAAAGTTAAATACACCATTGTCAGACCAACCATGTTCATCATCACCAATAAGGGTGCGACCACCGTCTGCGCTTAAGGTTGTTTTACCTGTACCAGAAAGGCCGAAGAAGATTGCTGTGTCGCCATCTTTACCAATATTGGCGGAGCAATGCATTGGCATTACGCCTTTTGCAGGCAATAGATAGTTTAGGATGGAGAAGATAGATTTCTTAATCTCACCGGCGTAGCGTGTACCACCAACAAGCACGAGTTTCTCTGCAAAATTCACAAGTACGAAACATTCTGAATTTGTGCCGTCGCGTTCAGGAATTGCGTTGATATAAGGTGAATGCAAAACTGTGAAGTCTGGTGCAAAACCTTCTAGATCATTTTGATCCGGGCGAATAAACATGTTGCGTGCAAACATACTATGCCATGGGCTATCAGAAACAACACGTACATTTAAACGAAATTCAGGATCAGCACCTGCATAAAGATCTTGAACATAAAGTTCACGATTTTGTAAATATGCACTCATTTGTTTATGCATAGCAGCGAACATTTCTGGGTTGGTGCCTTTGTTGACTTTTCCCCACCAGATATTGTCTTTTGAAGTTTCTTCTTCAACGATGAATTTGTCATTCGGTGAACGGCCTGTGAACTTACCTGTTTCAACGGCAAGTGCGCCGCCTTTGGTAATTACGCCTAAACCTTTGCTGACAGTGGCATCATAAAGAGCCTCTGCACCTAGGTTCCAATTAACTTTACCGCTATTAATAATGCCGTGACTTTCAAGTCCAGCTGAATTTCCCTGGGTTCCCAAAGGTATCTCCTAGATATCGCTATTGATCTTTCGCCTCACAGAATATGAAATCCAAGAATTTCACATTTCCTTTGCGCGCACTATATAGAGAGATAACAGGAGAATCGAGTCACGAATGACTAAAATATTGCAATATTGTGAAATAAAATGTGGTTTTCATTTATGACTGGGAAGAAAAAGTCATAAATTGTGTTTTTAACAGCTTCGGGCCTGTTTTGCAGATTGGATAAAGCAGTTTCTGATGGCGTCAGGACTATAGGCTGGTTCTGAAAAGTTATATCGCGCGTGTTCACCATTTAGGAAAAGATCACAACCATCAGCATCAACAGCCGAGATCTGCCAACCAACAGATTTCAATTTTAAAATTTTATTCGCGATAAGGTTAACCACATCACTATGATCTTCATTCATATGTTGAGTGATATCATTGTCCGTAGTTTGTATTGAAGAGGTCTCATTTTCACTTAAACAAGTTTCAGTCCAATCTAACCAATGAATCTTACCAAACCCTGCGACTAAATGAGCCCGTGAAGGAATGATTTTAACAATGTGGAAATCTGAAAAGTTGGCATAGATTGCGGCAGATGGGTGGCGCCGTATATATCTAGACTTGGCATATTCTTTTGCTTCACCCGATAGAAAAGAAGCTTCGCCTTGTAGGGTTACTCTTGCACCTGTTAAGGGATCGCGTCGACCTGTGGTGCCATCAAGCAAAAGCGAACAAACAGGGTTCTCACGAAGGGCTTTCGTATGTTCAGCCAGATCACTAATAAAAAGAAGAGGGGCACCATCGTGATCAAAGGCGGCTAAAACCAGTGCAACATAAGGGTTGTGATTGGTATCTTGTGCGTTTGATAATGTAACAGCTAAGTTTGCCCGATCGCATCCTCTCATAAGATGGCGGATGTCTTGCCCCAACTGTTGGAATTTATTCTGGACGGTCATGATTTCCATCTCCTTGGCATATGGTGCTTAGGTGTCAATTAGTCTTGTCTTCCAGCCATTAATTAGTCTTGTCTTCCAGCCAAGGCAAAGCCGCAACTTCAACACCTTCGTCAGAGAGGTCTTTGACCTCCTCTACGGTTGCGTTGCCATAGATGTCGCGCTTTTCGGTTTCGCCATAATGAATTTTACGGGCTTCTTCTGCAAAGTTATCACCAACATTATCGTAATTGGTTTCAACCTCTTTTTTTATCTGTAAAAGGGCATTTCGTGTTTTTGTGATGATC
>CBFCZA010000379.1:0-2828 GCA_965602285.1 uncultured Curvivirga sp.
GCCTTGGCCAATCCAAACTGCTTCTTTGACACCACCGGGATATTGCCGCGGACCGCCTAAGGCCCAATCAAAAGCACCTGCCATAGCCCCTTCTGGCCATCCGGCATTTGGCGAGGCATGTTTGTTAGCATCTTCCCACATGACTTTGAGGGCTCTAAAAGGATTGCTGGTTGGGTAGAAAAAGGCTGCGATTATAATGAATAGCCCACTGACACGGGCAGGAACCCAATTGACGAGGTCATCTAACTTCGCCGCAAACATACCAAAATCTTCATGACGTTTGGTTCTATATCCAATCATGGAATCTAATGTATTGATTGTTTTATAGGCTAAAATTCCCGGAAGGCCAAAAAGAAGAAACCAAAAGGCAGGGGCGACAACACCATCTGCAAAATTCTCCGCTAAGGATTCTATAGAAGCCCTTACAACACCATGTTTATCTAATGTCTTCGGGTTTCGACCTACGATATGGGCTACGGCTTTTCTTCCGCCATCTAAACCATTTTTCTGGAAGCCTCGCGCAACTGCACCCACATGAGAATAAAGGCTTCTTCCAGCTAACAGAACCGCAACTAACCAAATGTTAAAGAGCCAAAAATATGGAATGGCGGTGCTCAGCTTTTCTAATCCAAACCCAACTCCTGCGGCTAACCCTATAACGAAGCAGCTAACAACAGCGCCTCTTACCATTTTATTATTGGATGAGCGATCACTGCGATTTAGCTTTTTATCTAAAAGTCCAATCAGCTTTCCAATGACAACAACAGGATGAGGGATATGCCTAAATAACCAACGCATATCGCCAATGATCCAATCAAGAATAAGGGCAAGGGCCAATAAGGCGCTGGTGGGTAAGGCTAAGAAAACCCATCTAGGTTCGCTTAATGCTGCTGATACAGTGTCCAGATGGGTTTGAAAAAAATGTTCCATATGATTTGACGGTTATATGTCTCGCCCTATTGGGTCAATCTTGAAAGAGAATTTTATAGATTACGTTTTTTATGGATATGCGGCGGTGGTGGATTTGCCGCACGATTCTTATTATTTAAAAAAGTATCCAAATAATGGCCTTGGAACATGGTAATACCCATTTTCTGACCATTTTCGATCATTAACCTGTTATCACATCGGGCAAGAATGATGCGGCCTTGGCCCGCTTCTTCCACATGCTTAGCTGTTTCTTCAAAACGGCCTGGGGCTGCTTCTCCGTTAAATATAGAATCGGCTGTTAACTTAATTAGATCAACACCCATTTTCTTCCGATCAATGAAGTTTAGAAGATCAGATGTAATGCCATCTAAACAAATCCGATAGCCTTTTTCCCTAACGAAGTCGCGAGCAAATAGGAATGCAGAGAAGTCTGCCATGATATCAATCATTTGCATCTCGATAACAAGTGTGCCGCGAGACCCAGTGTGTAGATTCGCATCAAATTTGAGAAATTCAGGTGACAATAAAGTATTCACATTTAAGTTGATGGAGAAGGAAGAGAAAATAGTCTTGTCATCAGCCTTTGACAGCATATGTAAAACACGCCGATCTAATGTTTCTGTTAGATGTTGGAATAACCATCTATTGGAAACCAAATTGACATCAGGCAAGACGGTCTTGGCCAAGTCCATGATAGAAATGAATAGTTCATTGAAAACAGGCATGGGTTCATCGGAGCCCGCGATAGCACATATGGCCTGCCTTTTAAAAACATTCGATAAATCTGTACGACGTAGTGTTTCTTCGAGTTTCCCTAATTGATCTGGACTTAGGGGGCTACGGATATCACCTTCAGATTCTTCGGCTTGTATAGCCATCGCATTCAATCGTTTTTCACGATCCTTGGCTTCTTTATCTAGGCCATTACATAAATCCATGAATTTATCATATTGGCGATCTAGATTATAGAGGGTCGCAAAGCGTCCATGCCCTTCCATAGTGGAATTAACGGAGGCAATTGGGTCTTCACTAAACAAGGTGCGTAGGCGCATGACCACATCATCAAGCTGCATAAGATCTGCATCTTTTACCACGAACATCATGTCTGAATTGCCAAGTCGAAAAAGTTGGCCTTCAAATGCAAAAATGAAGTCTTCAATCGTGTTAGCAGCAATCCTTAAATGATGGGGGCGGCGATTTTGGGGACGCAAACGAGATAGGTGCAAATGGACACCACGTCGGCCATCACGGTATCTTTTTAATCGTTCTGCATAATCCAGCAGTAAGTTTTCTTGACTATGTTTTTTGTTGGGCTGATTTTCTGCCATTTTCTTCTTTATCCCTGTTCCGTGCCATTTCGGGGCCCCTGCACTTATGGCTGAGAACTATAATTATGCTAAGATATTACACTGATAAACACTATTAGGGAAGATAACTGATTAGAGATAAAGCTTTTTTTTAAGAAAAAACAATATTGTGACTTTTTAACCACCCCGATGTAGCCACCAGTGGGTTTCGTTAAGGGAGAAAATCGGTTTGTAATGTTTGATACGACTTGCATCAACTACTTTAGAAATCTGATTGTCTAAGATTAAGGCTTTACCATCTATGTAAACAGCTAATACGGCATGAGCCACTTTTAAATTTAGGTCCTGAAGGACAACGATACGCATGTCATCTTTACTAAAACCTAAATGGACAAGAGATGCATATTTTGCGATGGCATAATCTTCACAATCACCATTTCGGTTTACAAACTGCTTTGGTGTAGCCCAGTAATCCTTACGTTGATAATTAATGTTATCAATGATGTAGAGCCTTTTGTTTAAGTATTGATTTACCAGTTCCATTTGCTCTTTGGGCGTTTTTTTTTTTAATTTTATTGAGAAAAATACGCC
>CBFCZA010000380.1:0-2825 GCA_965602285.1 uncultured Curvivirga sp.
ATGGGTTTTGGCCTTTCATTCCTAGGCTTGTGCTATTCACCAATATACTACATTTTCCAAGATATTTAGGCAGGTCAGACAAAGACCCAGCAATGATATTTCCCCCAAGGTCTGAGGCAACATCTTCTGCACGTTCAACAGTTCTATTTAACAAATAAATGGGACCATACCCCAATTCTTCTAAGGCAGTACAAACCGCACGTGAGGCACCACCAGCGCCAAGAATAATAGCACTACCCGTTATATTTTTAGGTAGCTTTCCACTATGTTCCAAATTTGTCTTAAAACCATAATGGTCCGTATTTGTGGCAAGTAATTTACCCTCTTTCACAAGGATTGTATTCACCGCACCTATGCGTTTCGCTAATGGAGAAATCTCATCACAAAATGCCATAACGTCCTGTTTATGGGGAACCGTTACATTAATGCCATTTAAGCCCAATGCACCGGATTTAAGGTTTTCTAAAAATTTTGATAAATTTTCAGGCTCTACAGGGATTGCTTCATAACTGCCTTCAATGGCAAATTTTTCCAACCAAAATCCATGTAATCTTGGGGACAGAGAATGTGAAATAGGCCATCCTATGACTGCTGCTTTTTTCATGATTAATTCCCGTTAATTCACTATAACCGAATGGCCGCGTAAAAATTGCATCAGCGGTAATAAAGGAAGCCCAAGAACTGTGAAATAATCCCCTCTTACAGCTGAAAATAATTGAGAACCCGGACCTTCTAAACGATATCCCCCAACAGATTCACAAATTTCTGTACCTACAGTTTCAAGATACCAATCTAACCATTCATCAGAAAAATGTCTGACTTGCATTTCCGCTGGATCATTCACATGCCAGATACGTTGACCATCTTGAACAATACAAACAGCCGCATTTAATTGGTGCGTTTTTCCACGAAAAGCCAATATGTTTTCTCGGGCTTGATCCATATTTTCCGGCTTATCAAACCAGCGTCCTTCACAATCAAGGGTTTGGTCTGCACCAATTATCATTGCCCCAGGGTGACGGCGCGATACAGATTTTGCTTTTAATTCTGCTAAGGTATCAGCCACTTGAACGGCTGTGGCACCCTCTTCTTTCAATTCATCTTTTACAGCATCTTCATCTACATTTGCAGGGTCACAAACAACCGAAATGCCAGCATTTTCAAGCAAAGCTGCACGGGTTTTACTAGCAGACGCTAAAATTAATTTTGGAGAAATAGAGTTTTTTTGAGTCATGTTCTTACTTTTCAGAGAATTATTTTTCTTGGAGGCGTGTTTTACGCATTTCCACATGTTTTATCACCGCTGCGGATGTTTCTTCAATAGAACGACGAGATACATTAATAACTGGCCATCCATGTTCAGAACATAAACGTCTGCATTCTAATACTTCACGTTTTACCATATCTATATCCGCATATCCTGTATCTTCACGATCAGAAAGATGTCGTAAACGGCTTTTACGAATTTGAACAAGGCTTTCAACATCTTTTGTTAAGCCAATAACTAGTGGATATTCTGGATTATCTGGATCTAATTTCAATAATTCTGGTGGCATGACAACATCAGGTACAAAAGGCACATTTGCAGCTTTTAGCCCACGGTTTGCAAGATAGATACAAGTTGGTGTTTTAGATGTTCGTGATACACCTACAAGAACAACGTCAGCTGCTTCTAAATCCCAAGGAGCCTGCCCATCATCATGAATTAAAGAAAATTGCATTGCATCAATACGTTCAAAATATTCATCATCTAAACTATGTTGACGCCCTGGCATCCCCTTACTTTTAACCCCAAGGTAATTTCCTAAGAAACTGATCACTGGGTCTAAAAGAGAAATGCAAGGTAACCGATGTCGACGACAGGCCACCTGTAAGGCATGGCGCATATCTTCATTCACCAGCGTATACATAACGACACCCGGATTTTCTAAAATATTAACAATAACTTGCTCTATTTGTGTGACAGATCGCATCATAGGCCATTGATGTTCTGTCGCTTCAATTCCATCAAACTGCGCTAAGGTTGCCTTGGCTATATGCTCTACAGTTTCACCTGTTGAATCAGATACTAAATGCAAATGAAATTTCGTCACAATTTTTATCCTAATTTTTGCTATGCAGATGTAAATATTAAATCATATAATATGTCTTTATTGACTAAAAAATCCTGTTTCACAAGTTTGCTTCCAATATTTTCAATACTGTATAAGTCCTATGATAAGCCTGTGGATAAACTGAGGATGAAAATGTGCGTAAGTTCACAACCCCGCCTTATGCACAAACTGAAACAAAACTTAATACTAGTTATTTCATTGTTAGTATTTTTACTAAGATATGTGCGTAGTTTAATTTTTAATGTCAATTTTTACATTTTAAACACAAGGTTGAACAACCCCACATAAAATTAAATTTATCAATACCTTAGTAATTTTTATTCGCAGGTTATTCACAGGGGTTTTCTAAAAGTATTTAGATGTGGATAACAAGGTGAATTAAATTTAATCCCCATGATTCACCGCACAACAACAACAACATATTTTATATAAATATATATATAGTATTTATTAGTAAGGCCATTTGGGCTATTCAAACGATCAATATGTTTCCAAATAGAGATAAGCAGGACAAATAGTGACCCAACAAAGCACATCAGGTACGAAGACAGTAAAACCATTTATTGACGCCCTAAAAGGAAAGTCGCATAAACACCCACCTATGTGGCTTATGCGTCAAGCTGGACGCTATCTTGAAGAATATATGAAAATCCGTAGAAACGTGAGTGGTTTTCTAGAACTTTGTTATACACCAGCATTAGCACATGAAGT
>CBFCZA010000381.1:0-2816 GCA_965602285.1 uncultured Curvivirga sp.
AGTTGAGAAAGAGTAGATGGATTATTTGTGATCTTTATAAACATAAATTAAACCCTACAGACAGTAAAAATTGCCAGAAAGCCAATTTTTCGAAAGAAAAGGGTTTATACCCCTTGTAGTTCTATTAATTCTCCCTTTATTTAGGGGGGATAAAATCAATTTAATTAAACAGTCTTACAAGCATACGTTAGAAAGTGCGGTTAAGTTAATTCTTCAATAGGTCTATAAAGGGACAGAGGGAAATGAATAAGGAAGTTATTAGCGGGCTGGTTCTTGTTGCCGCTGCCGCGCTGGCAATCATTATATATAATTCACCATTAGCAGGTTGGTATGATCATTTCTTACATCAACCTGTTGTCATTGGTGTCGGTGATGCCGTTTTGAATAAATCTATGCTACATTTTGTGAATGATGGTCTAATGGCTATTTTCTTCCTTTATGTAGGGCTAGAAATTAAATATGAATTTGTACGTGGCAATTTGTCCAAGTTAAGTAACGCGGTGTTGCCTGCTGGTGCTGCCGTGGGCGGCATGGCTGTACCTGCTATTATTTATGTGATGTTCAATGCTGGCGATCCTGTTGCTCTAAATGGTTGGGCAATTCCTGCGGCAACTGATATTGCCTTTGCCCTTGGGCTTCTTGCTATATTAGGGCGACGTGTACCGCCTGCATTAAAAGTTTTTCTATTAACATTGGCGATCCTAGATGATCTAGGTGCAATCATTGTGATTGCGATGTTCTATACTGCGGACCTTTCATTCGCCTCAATTGGATTGGCTTTTGTTGGTATAGCCATATTGGTGGCCTTCAACCGTTTAGGTGTTACAAGGCTTTCTCCTTACATGGCGGTTGGTGCGTTTATTTGGTTGGCTGTGCTTTCTTCGGGTGTCCATGCCACATTGGCTGGTGTCGCCATCGCGATGACCATTCCGTTGGAACGTAAAAATAGATATGATGTACCGCCATTAAAAACGTTGGAGCATAGTTTGTCACCTTGGGTGATGTTTGGCATTATGCCTTTCTTTGCCTTTGCAAATGCAGGTGTTTCCTTACAAGGAATTGGCCTGTCTGATATGTTATCGCCAGTTCCTTTAGGCATTGCTGCTGGTTTATTCTTAGGTAAACAAATTGGTGTGTTTGGTACTGTGTTTGCGTTCACTAAATTGGGGTGGAGTAAACTACCTGTCGGTGTCACTTATCGCCATGTTTATGGGGCTTCACTGTTGGCAGGTATTGGATTTACAATGAGTTTGTTCATTGGCTCCCTCGCTTTCTCTGATCCTTCCTATGAAGCTAGTGTTCGAATTGGTGTCTTAGGAGGATCTTTATTCTCTGCAGTATTTGGATATTTATTGCTTAGAACAACACCTCTTAAATCTGAGGCTTAATAGTCATATGGATTATTACTCCTTCCTAAAATTAGATATGTTGATTTTAGGAAGGAGTTGCCCTACTACAGGTAAAGTAATAGGGCAGAGAAGCAGGAAGACTATAGGGCGATGAAAATATTAATTGTGGATGATCAGTCTATTAATCGTCGGTTGATGGGACTTATGGTCGAGACAGTTGGGCATGAGGCAATAGAAGTCGAATCAGGTAATGAGGCTCTTGCCTTTTTAAGACGCGAAACTGTTGATTTGATTTTGATGGATATAGAGATGCCTGAAATGAATGGTATTGAAACGACACGTCATATCAGAGCAGAAAAGCTGATCCCACAAAATCGTGTTATCGTAGCTGTAACGGCTAATTCTGCAGAAGAAGATAAGGCCCTATATCGTGAAGTGGGTATGCAAGAGTATGTGCAAAAGCCGTTAGCCATTGATAGTTTGCATGGTGTCATCGCAAAGCTTCAAAATGATAAGTGACCCTTGTTAGGTTTTTAGAATAAAATAAGTAGTAGGCTACTTTTATTTATTTTCTTGGTTTAAATTAAGACGATGCTGATGTACCCTTTGGAATATAAAAATAATTATATTTCAGGGTAGGAATTAATGTCTTTGGATTTGGACGCAGACCAAGTTAGATCGAATGTATCTTCGACAGAAAAAATCGAATTTTCACCCAAGCAAGCAGATGAGATAAAAACCACCACATGTTATATGTGTGCGTGCCGTTGCGGTATTAAAGTTCATCTCAATGGGGATGAAATTCGATATATTGAAGGAAATCCCGACCATCCCATAAATAAAGGGGTCCTTTGTGCGAAAGGGTCTGCTGGCATTATGCAGCATAACTCTCCCGCGCGGCTGAAAAAGCCCCTGAAACGTGTTGGGGAACGCGGCACAGGTGAATTCGTTGAAATTGAATGGGATGAAGCTTTAGATATAGCGACACAGTGGATGCGCGAAATCCGCAATGATGATCCTTCAAAAATGGCTTTCTTTACAGGGCGTGATCAATCCCAATCCTTAACCGGATGGTGGGCTAATCTTTATGGAACGAGAAATTTCGCGGCCCATGGTGGGTTTTGCTCTGTGAATATGGCGGCGGCTGGCCTCTATACTATTGGGGGTTCTTTTTGGGAGTTTGGGGAACCTGATTGGGATCTGACTAAATATTTACTTATGTTTGGTGTGGCTGAAGATCACGATTCAAATCCAATAAAGTCAGGTATTGGACGTATGAAAAGTAACGGACAAGCAAAGTTTGTATCGGTGAACCCTATCAGAACGGGCTATAGTGCCGTTGCTGATGAATGGCTTGGTATCACACCGGGCAGTGATGGATTATTCGTATTTGCCTTGATCCACGAACTTTTAAAATCAGAGAATGTAGATTGGGATTATCTTTCTCGTTATACCAATGCGTCTTGG
>CBFCZA010000382.1:0-2811 GCA_965602285.1 uncultured Curvivirga sp.
AGGTCTTTCAACAAAGACCAAGGTGGTCGTTGGTTTGGGGGATGTAAACGCAACAGCTTTAGGCTCAGGCTCGACTACTTTAAAAGCTGCACATCTTTATCTCGGCACGGGGGCATGGTCGGCCGCCCATATTCACCGAAGAGCAGTCTCCCCTTTCACGTATATCGGGTCCTTATGTTCTGCTTTTACTGATAGACACCTCCTTATCGCAACACAAGAAAGCGGTGGTGCAACCCTCACTCATATGGCCAAATTGCTTAACCTTAAAAATGTTCAAGCTTTAGATGAACTAGCAGGCCAATCAACTGATGGATCTAACGGGTTACTATTCATGCCTTGGATTTATGGGGAACGCGCCCCAGTTGACGACAATAATATCCTTGGCGGTTTTTTAAATCTTTCCCCAAATCATAAGTCTACTGATATGGCTCGTGCTACATTAGAGGCATTAGCCTATAATCTGAAATGGGCAAGTGACCACTTATTTCGTATGGCAAATACGCCCCATGAAGCACCATTGCCTATAATTGGTGGCGTCACCCAAAGCGAGATCATGATGCAAATCCTTGCCGATGTTTTTAACCGTCCTGTTTATCGTGTTAAAAACTCGCCTCTTGTTGGAACACGAGGTATTGAATTTTGTGCCCGTGTGGCCCTGAACTGGGATATCGATTTGGATAAAGCCTCCAGTAAAGTTGAAATAGAAAAGACCTATTTTCCGAACCTAAAAGTAAGTAAAATACATCAACAACGCTTTATGGCATATAAAACAACTCGAAAATGGTATGCAAAATATGGCTTAACCAGCATATCTTCAAGACAACGATAAGAGAACTAACAATGCCATCATTTTTGGAATGCTTCTATAAGACTCCCTTTCATCGCGCCATTATTTATTGGGGGGTATTCCTTGGCGGTATTTTTTCAATCATCGTAACGCGCCTTACTTTTAATCAATATCATTCTGATTGGTACGATCGTACCATCCCAACAATCAGTAAGGCAGGTGCCCTACCTCCAGCCGATATCGTATTCGCCTTAACAATGGGTCCCGTTGGTTTGCTTATCATTTTTTTCTGGATAGAAGTATATTACTATAATAAACAGAGAGTTAGTGAACTACCAAACCCAAAACTTTATCCCCTTTGGAATAAAATCATGTTATTCTGGGGTTTAGCACAAGGCCTATCCGTTAGTTTAATGGCGATTATATCTCTTGAAATGCATAATGACCTTCATATTATGTTATCTATCTCTGTGTTTTTATGTGGTGCTTTTGTTATAATATTCGAAAGTTGTTTTCTATCTGGTTGGCGGCGCCACAATGGGCAACCATTTGATAAAATGACAAAAATACGCCGCATAACTGCGGTTTTTGTATCATGCATGGGCCTGTTTTTTTTATATCTATTCCTTGAAAAAGGAAATTCCCCCTTCATTGATCGTTACACAACTCAGGTCATATACATAATCAACGAACATATTCTAGCAATTTGGAGCTTTTCATATCCAACCCTTCTTTTTTCAGAAATAAACTCATTTTACAAAAAGAAGAAACTAAACCCCACATGAATGACGTATATCCCCAAAGCTAACAAATTATTGTATTGATTAAAGAGGGATTTTAATCTTACCGTGAAGAATTAAGGTGAGAACAAAATCTGACAAGAAATCTACGAAGGTGATGAAAGATATTCGCCGTACTACCCGTGTCCGTCTTCAGGCAAATGGCACAAGTTAATGTTTTCATCATTAGAGGATTTGGCTCATCCTTATTGCTGTACGCCGTCAGCCATAGTGGGACAGCTTAGTTAAATTGATATTGGAGGATTTTTGGTTCATCGTAATGACGTTAGGAATGAAGATGAAGCAAAAATCTATGAGTAAACAATCTGCCTCTGAGCGGCTTGTCAAAGACATCAAACGCAAGACCCGCAAGATATATTCTGCGGAAGAAAAAATCCGTATTGTGCTGGATGGTCTTCGCGGTGAGATGAGCATTTCGGAGTGGACTCGCTTCGATAAAGTGGAGGACACTTTACTCTGCTTATGCAGTCTTCATTTCAAATTTCATTGGGCTAATGTTACCCAGATATGAATGACGGCGTTTTGTATTATAAAATTGGTTTATGTATTTGAACAAGGCCCTTTCTGCCTCGTTTCTACTTTCAAAAGTTGTTCTCCAGACCAATTCTGCTTTTAGGGATTTGAAGAAGGTTTCCACAGCCGCGTTATCATAACAACAGCCTTTGCCCGACATAGAAGTTTTGAAGCCATGTTTGGCCAGAATATTTTGATAATCATGCGAGCAATATTGAGATCCACGGTCTGTATGATGGATCACGCCTTTGGGGGGCTTCCTTAAGGCAATAGCCCGCAGCAAGGCTTGGCAGACTAGGTCACGTTTCATCCGTTTGCTAGTTGCCCAACCAATCACTCGACGGGAATATAAATCAATGATAACGGCTAAATAAAGCCATCCTTCTTCGGTGCGAATATAAGTTATATCACCCGCCCATTTTTGATTTTGTCCTGTTGTCGTAAAATCACCTCCCAATAAATTAGGGGCGACATTGAAATTGTGATTGCTGTCAGTGGTGCATTTGAATTTACGGGTTCGAATGATACGAATATTGTTCTCCTTCATTAATCTGGAAACACGACGTTCACTGACAATAAAACCTAAATCCCGTAATTCCTCTGTCATCCCGTGGCGTCCATAAGTTTTGAAGTTTTCTTGGTGAATACTGCGGATATTGGACTTGTCGGATAAAAGTAGACAGCACCATGCTCTTTAAGCAGCTATTTTTT
>CBFCZA010000383.1:0-2802 GCA_965602285.1 uncultured Curvivirga sp.
GCTTTTTTCTTTTCTTTTTCTTGCTGTTCTGGCGTGGATTTTGGAACTTCTAACCCTGCTTGGCTGGCCAGTTGTTCAACGGCCTCCATGAAGGCAAGGCCTTCTGTTTTGATCAGGAAGGTGAAAATATCCCCATGTTCGCCTGTGGCAAAACAATGATAAAAACCTTTATGGTCATTCACTGTGAAGGAAGGGGTTTTTTCATTTTTAAACGGGCTAAGGCCGACAAACTCTTTACCTTTACGGGTGAGTTTTACCTTACGACCAACCACATCGGATACAGAAATCCGAGCGCGTATGTCATCCAGAAAATTGGGAGGAAGGGCCATAGTTACCGATCAAAAATTATATTTCAAAGAAAAAGCTGCCCATCATCTGAACAGCTTTATATCTATATCAGCTCGACCCTTTAAGAGTCGAATCAATTTAACTGATTTTGTTATGCTAATAGGGCTTTTACGATGCCGGAAGCTTTACCGAAATCCATTTGCCCTGCGAAACGTGCACGCATTTCGCTCATTACACCGCCCATATCTTTAAGGCTGCTTGCGCCCAATTCCTCGATAAGGGTTGCGATGGTTGATTTCATTTCTTCTTCATCCATTTGTTGTGGAAGAAAGGTTTCAATGACGTCAATTTCGCTTTGTTCTTTCGCTGCAAGTTCTGCACGACCACATTGTTCGTACATTTTGATGCTTTCACGGCGTTGCTTCACCATGGTTTGTAACATTTGTAGGGTCTCAGCTTCGCCGATGCCTTCTGTTTCCCCTTTTGAACGCGCAGCAATATCACGATCTTTTAATGCAGCAAGAATGAGACGAAGAGTGGAAACTGCTTCTTTATCTTTCGCACGCATTTTGTCTTTAAGTGATTGACTTAGCGTTTCGCGCAATGTGTCGGCCATGGGGGAGCCCTCCCAAATGATGTAAAAATAAACGCTGATCTTTCCCAAAAAATCAGCGAAAGCGGACTTTAGCCCAAAACTTTAATTGAGGCAATGAGGATCGTGCCTTCTAAGCTATTGATAAATAACGGCTTAGATATTTATTTTTTTTAGGGCCAAGGTTACTTGACCGATTGGAAGCTATCCCTTACAACTGCGCAAATTTGGTAAATCAGAAATAGCATTTAAAGGGCAAGTCAGTTGCCTCGATTTAATGCGACCTCACAAGGATTACTCCTCATGACTGTTAAGCTGGAAAATATAACACCACCTGCGGGCGCAACCGCTGTGGTCGTACTTTCGGACGCCTCTATTTTTTGGGGCAAGGGCCTAGGTGCAGAAACAACTGCGGTTGGTGAAGTATGTTTCATGACAGGCTATCAGGAAATTATGACTGATCCGTCTTATGCCGGTCAGATGATCACCTTCACTTTCCCTCATGTTGGCAATGTCGGCACAAATGACGAAGATTACGAAGCAACAACGCCTGCCGCGCGCGGATGTATCCTTCGTATGGACATTACAGAGCCTTCTAACTTCCGTAGCTCCCAACATTTTGATGCTTGGTTGAAGAAACAGAATTTAGCAGCCATCGCAGGTGTCGATACCCGCCGCCTTACACGTTATATCCGCGATAATGGCGCCCCAAATGGTGTGATTTGCCATAACCCATCAGGTGAATTCGATCTTCCTGCCTTGTTGAAACAAGCACAAGAATGGCCGGGCCTTGAAGGCATGGATTTAGCGAAAGAAGTATCTTGTAGCCAAGCCTATGATTGGGATGAAAGCCTTTGGTCATTGGGGGATGGCTACGGCAAACTTGAAGATCCAAAATTTAAAGTTGTTGCCCTAGACTATGGTATCAAACGTAACATATTGCGTAACCTTACGTCTTTAGGATGTGATGTTAAGATCTTGCCTGCGACTTCTACGGCTGAAGAGGTTCTTAGCCATAATCCAGATGGTGTCTTTCTATCAAACGGCCCAGGTGATCCTGCGGCAACGGGTGAATATGCGGTGCCGATGATCCAAAAGATCGTTGAAAGCGGCAAGCCGATCTTTGGTATTTGCCTAGGGCACCAAATGCTTTCTCTCGCCCTTGGTGCGAAGACAGTTAAAATGCATTTAGGCCATCGTGGTGCGAACCATCCGATTAAAGATTTAACAACAGGCAAAATGGAAATTACCAGTCAAAATCATGGTTTTGTAGTGGATAAAGACAGTCTGCCTGACAATGTTGAAGGTACACATTATTCATTATTTGATGGCACGCTTGCTGGTATTCGTTTGAAAGACAAACCTGTCTTCTCTGTGCAATATCACCCAGAAGCATCTCCCGGCCCAGAAGACAGCCATTATCTGTTCCAACGTTTCGTTGATTTGATGGCAGCTTAATTTTTGAGCCTGTGACGTTTAGAATATGAATTTTAAAAGCCCCGACGGATTTCCTCGGGGCTTTTTTTATGTGCTAGCTTTCTTCCTTAAGCTTGTTGCAATATTTCTTCTAAGCATGAAGCTAAGATTTTATCGGAAAGCGATTTATCTGTGATTGTGCGCGATAGGATTAGCCCACCGATACATAAGATGGTTGCGATCAAAGTCTTATGATCCAAATTTTTTATCTCTATATTGTTATTAAAATCTCCGCCTAAAGCCGAGGCTAGGCTGGTAAAGACGTCTGTATAAGCATCTTTAACAACCGCATCCCCTCTGGAAACATCGGAAATAAGGGCGGGTAAGGGACATCCTTTTGCCGGTTGATCTCTATGATCCTTACTTAAATAGTAATTTGCAATCGCTTCTTTTGCGGCTTTTGGATGACGGCGGCATAGCGCCAAAAGTCCACTTTCTTCATGTTT
>CBFCZA010000384.1:0-2781 GCA_965602285.1 uncultured Curvivirga sp.
TGGAAAAACTGGCCGTATCACCGGTTAGTTTCGAAGGTATCCTAACAGCGCAAGCAGGATTTGAACCTTATATTCGTGATGATGGATTGCATCCAGACCAGTTAACAAACCCCGACCTTGCGTATAATCAATATCTCCTAAATATGGGGTATGACGGTGAAAACCCATGGCATAGCTGGGCAAACAGCGCAAAAGGCGAAGATGGAGAGACCTTATCGGGTTGGTATATGCGAAATTGTAACAAACCTGCGCGAATCAAGGCAGAGCACGCTGAAACACCATGGATGACCAATCAGGCGATGTCTTTCATGGAGGAGCAAGGAGAGGAGCCATGGTGCTTACATCTAAGCTATATTAAACCCCATTGGCCCTATATGGCACCAGAACCTTATTTTTCTAACTTTAGCAAAGAAGATATACCACCAGCCAACAAATCACTGGATGAAAAAGATAATATCCATCCTGTGGTTGAAGCCTTTATGAACCATGCAGAAGGGCGTAATTTTGCCAATGAAGAAACAAGGGAAGCAGTCATACCCGCCTATATGGCCCTTATCCAACAGCTAGATGACGAGTTAGCACGCTTATTTGAACATATGGAAGCCGCAGGGCGGATGGATGACACCTTAATCGTTTTCACATCGGATCACGGCGACTATCTTGGTGATCATTGGCTGGGAGAAAAAGAACTCTTCCATGATGCTTCTGCAAAAATTCCACTTATTATTGCAGGCCCTGGCCTTGAAGAAGGGCAAACGTCCGATGCACTGGTAGAGGCTATCGATCTTATTCCAACTTTTGTTGATTGTTTGGGAGGTACATTACCGCACCCACGATTAGAAGGACATTCCCTTCTACCCATCTTAACCGGAAGCACACCGGAAAAATGGCGGGGCTTTGCCATTTGCGAGCTGGACTATGCCCATCGGGGGGCCAGATTGGACCTAGGGCTCGATGTGAACAGCTGCAAGGCTTGGATGTTGAGGAATGAAAAATGGAAATATATCCATTACCTTGGCTTCCCTGCCCAACTTTTTGATATGGAAAATGATCCAGACGAATTACATGACCTTGGTCAAGATCCAAACTATTCCCATGTCCGTGAATCATTATCCCAAAACTTGTTTGAATGGCACTTATCTGGTCGAAAAGTTCGTAAAACTATTTCAGATGAAGAAGTTCAAGCAAGAACGGATACATGGCAGAAGAAAGGGATCATTTTTGGGGAATGGTAACCAAGTAAGGTAATAACGCCCAGCCTTTATAATTTTCCTTGCATTAACAATCTTGAAATTGCATTATTTGCAAAATGAAAATGCTGGCTGCAACTCTTTTTACATAAAGGTTTCATTAACAATAATGTCCGTAAAACCCCGTATTTTACTGGTGGAAGACACACCTTCCCTGTCCTTGCTTTACAAACAATATCTCGCTGAACTGGATGTTATTGTTGATATCGCAGAAACAGGACAGCAAGGGCTGGACCTTATTAAATCATCTAACCCTAATATTATGTTGTTGGACTTAGAATTGCCGGACATGAACGGCATAAAATTATTAAACCATGTCCAAGAAAAAGGTCTACCTATCAATACCGTGGTCATTACCGCCCATGGTTCTGTGACAATCGCGGTTGATGCAATGCGATCAGGTGCCTATGATTTCATTGTAAAACCTTTCAATGCGAACAGACTTAGGGTGACCGTTAACAATGCCCTAGAACAATTAAAGCTTAGCGAATTGGTTGAAAGTATCAAAGATTCTGGGCGTTCCAGTTTTGAAGGTTTCATCGGATCATCCCTATCAATGCAAGCAGTTTATCGGATTATTGATTCAGCAGCCACTTCAAAGGCAACTGTATTTATCAGTGGAGAATCAGGCACCGGTAAAGAAGTTTGCGCAGAAGCCATTCACAAGCAAAGTAATCGTTCAGAAAATAATTTCGTTGCCATCAACTGCGCAGCAATTCCAAGAGAATTAATGGAATCAGAAATTTTTGGACATAAAAAAGGGGCTTTCACTGGCGCAACCAATGACCGCGATGGTGCGGCAACCCTTGCTGATGGTGGAACATTGTTTTTGGATGAAATTGGTGAAATGCCTTTGGATCTACAAACGAAACTTCTGCGTTTCATTCAAACGGGTAGCTTCCAAAAAGTCGGGGCCAGCCAAACAGAAAAAGTCGATGTGCGTTTCATTTGTGCAACAAATCGTGATGTACTTAAAGAAGTTGAAAATGGCCGTTTCAGGGAAGATCTCTATTACCGTCTCCATGTAATTCCTATTATGATGCCTCCACTTCGCGATAGAGATGAAGACATTCTGCTCATCGCACGAAATTTTCTTCAAACATACACCCAAGAAGAGTTTAAACAGTTCAAAGGCTTCACTGCCGAAACGGAACGCGTTATTAAAGGTTATGCGTGGCCCGGTAATGTGCGCGAATTGCAAAATATCATACGAAATGTCGTGGTTTTAAATGATGGTGAAGCGGTAATACCAAGCATGTTACCGGCCCCCCTTAATTCAATTGAACTCAACGACATCAATATTGCAAATCAAGATGCACAAATTAAACATGCAGCAGGCAATTTAGATTCCAATAATCCAAATGCCATCCTACCTTTATGGCAAGCAGAAAAATCCTTCATTGAGATGGCTATACAATTATGCGAAGGAAATATTCCTAATGCCGCTAAAAAACTGGAAGTAGCCCCTTCAACCCTCTATCGAAAAATTGAAAGTTGGAAAAACAAAGCCGTCCATAAATCATCTGATACC
>CBFCZA010000385.1:0-2771 GCA_965602285.1 uncultured Curvivirga sp.
GAAGCATGGTCCATTGGCATTGATCGAGGATGACGTCCCGATCATTATGATCGCCCCTAGTGACGAACTATTTGATAAAACAGCGTCAAATGTTCAGGAAATGGTAGCCCGTGGTGGCAAGGTCATCTTCATTTCTGATAAAAAAGGTATTGCCAGAATGCGTCGTATGGCAGAACCCGCTGCTTGCATTGAAATGCCTGATGTTGATCCATTTGTTGCCCCAATTCTATATTCAATCCCTATACAATTGCTTGCCTATCATGTGGCGGTGTTGAAGGGTACAGATGTGGACCAACCAAGGAATTTAGCTAAATCTGTGACGGTTGAATAATACCCAACAGACAATTTTTTTTATTCAAGATTTCTTATATTTACGGTAACTTTGAGAACATCGTACCTCTGGAAAATTGCAAATGAATATCCGGCTTGCCCAAGAAACAGATTTGAACTCAATCCAAAGGATTGTTGAAACTTCGTTTTCTGAAGAGGAAAATAAAGCTATCATGGAATTAGCTTCTGACCTCTCTTCAGAAAATTCTAGTCCACCAATAAAATCTTTGGTTGCTGAAGTTGATGATCAAGTAATTGCTTATGTTTCCTACAGCCCCATATTCTTAAAATCAGATAGCAAAATAAATGGATATATTCTTGCGCCGCTTGCTGTATCACCGGATCACCAACATAAAGGTGTGGGTTCAAAACTCATCAACGCAGGCATTGAAATGCTTTCTAGAGATGAGGTCGATGTTCTGTTGGTTTATGGTGACCCTAAATACTATGGGCGCTTTGGGTTTAACGAAGATACGGCTCATTTTTTCACGCCACCATATCCGTTGGAATATCCATTTGGATGGTTGGGGATGGTGCTGAATGAAATTGAAACTCCAAAAATGCCCATTGAATTTGAGTGCGTACAGTCACTTAATAAAGCAGAATTGTGGTAATGGACCTAGACAGAAGAATGCAAGTTTTGATCTAAAGAGAAGAGTTTTCATTATAAAGGTATAAAAATGATTATTGTTATTGTTACTTTTAAAATTCCAACAGAAATAAATGCAGCTATTTTAAAGGAAAAGTTTTTAGAGACAGCTCCTATTTATAAAGAAACTCTCGGGTTAATCAGAAAAAACTATCTTTCTGATATAGAAAATAATACTGCAGGTGGCGTTTATTGTTTTGATAATATGGAAAATGCGAAAAGCTGGTTTGATGATGAACGAATTGAATGGTTAACAAGTCGATATTCTAAACCCAAGATTAAATATTATGATAGTCCCGTTTTGATCGATAATAATCTAGGCGAAATAATTTCGTGATGAAATTGAACAATATATAATTTAAGAGGATCAACCACATGTCTGCATGTTTACACCTAGCTATTCCTGCTGGTGACCTAGAAGTTGCTATTGAATTTTACTGCGATGTTTTAGGTTGTCGATCTGGCAATAGCGCCAAAGGGCATTGGATCGACATTGATTTTTGGGGAAATGAATTAACCCTACATCAAAGCGATAAAAGAACAGTTAACGAAAGACATCATGTGGATATGGGGACTGTTTCTGTGCCTCATTTTGGTGTTCATCTCCAAGAAGCTGATTTCCAAGCCTTAAAGAAACGCATAGAAGGTAAAGGGATCGAATATCTTGATAAGCCTTATCGACGATTCAAAGATACAGAGTTAGAACAAGAAACATTCTTCATTGAAGATCCAAACGGTAATGTGTTGGAAATGAAAACGATGATAAACCCACATTTATTATTTGAGATCCAAACATAAGACCAAATAAGAGGAGAGCTTAATGCTCTCCTTTTTTATGATTCTTGCCCTAAGATATTGTCACCCGCCAGAAGGTCTTCGACAAAATATGCGACCAATTCATTTCGTCCTCTTACACCTGCTTTTTGATAGATAGCGCTGGTTTGGCTTTTGACTGTACCTGCTTTTGTTTCACGAAGATCTGCAATTTCCTGTGTCGACATGCCCTTGATTAACAATAGGGCAACATCTTGTTCGGAAGGGGATAGTTTCCATTGCAAAAAATGACGCTGAATAACGTTAAATAGCTCTCCAGAGGCAACTTCAACCGTGTCTTGTGCATATCGATGTTGTTTCAACAATCGTATGATTTGCATGGCAATCACGCCTAACGCTAGTGCTAGGGTCAACGTAGAGAGCAATTCAATTTTATCGTGATCAATCCATGTAGTATCAATATCTATACTGAAAAAATCAGCATAGATATCAATTAAGAAGAAAACCTCACAAACAGCAATCGCAATAAAAGAAAAGATCAAGGAATGAACTTCAAAGCGATTTTTTCTATTTTGCATATCTTTCGTCCTTAGAAAATTACTGCGCAAGGTTACTGAAAATGATGTCGATTATATTCAATCATCATCATAATTGCCACGTTCCGCTTGTTTATGGCAAGCAATACAATTTGCTTTGGTTTTAACTTTTGGGTCATTCCATGCGCGGCTTGGTACTTCTTCGTTATGTTCGCGTACCCAATAAGGCATTTCAGTGATGCGTAAGGGTGTCCAATCATCCTTTACACCACGCAAAAACTTACCCTTCCACCAACCAGAATCAGCTGCATTATCCACAAGATACTCTTTGATTTCTTGATTGGTGGCTATATCTAAAGACGCATCTTCACCAAAATGATCCTCTAGTGTATCCATGATTTTTATCCATGATCTCTTAGGTAGCATTTGTGGCTGAAAGGCGATGTGGCACGCGCTACATTCATTCTTGACGACTTCATTTT
>CBFCZA010000386.1:0-2766 GCA_965602285.1 uncultured Curvivirga sp.
CCATGTCATGGAACCTAGGCAAATGACACTGACATCAAGTCCAGTGCGCCCTAAACGTCTTTTTTCCATCTTAAATCCTAACGTACTTTCTTATTTTAAATGAATAATGTTAATACACCCGTATAGCTATAGAGGCGATCATAGCTGATTTCTCCATTAGCAAAAAAACCTACGATTGGAACTTTTCCAAGCTCTTCCTCAATGATTTTCATTTCGCGGCTGTCTTCACCAAATTGATTAGGTCCACGCCCTGCACAATTTACATATACCCCACCCTTAATCGGGGAAATGCCTGCGCGTTTACGTAAATCTTTCAACATTCTACGTAAATCATCTTCCGCGGTTTGGGTATCTCTTTTACAGAATAACACTTCATCGCCAGGATCAAGTTCAGCACCAATTGACAACATTCTTTTACCGGGATCAATGCCCAGAATGTTACGCACCATATAATCAGCACGATCACTTCCTTCTACTGGAAGTGCCGCAAAAATATAACCAGCAACCTTTTCTAAATCGCGTGAAAGAAGCTCCCCGATATCTTCTTTGAAAACGTCTAGGGCGGGGCGGTCATCTAAGGAAATTAAAATATTCTCCTCAGATTCAGTTACACGATGCGATATCCCAATTGGTGAACACCCTTGGGTTAAGGCCGTGATTGCAGGTGTAACTCGATTGGAGAACAAGACGCCACTAATGCCTTCTCCCTCTAGTCCATCGGCCAATTGGGATCCTTTACCAAAGTTAGAACTTAGCCCACCGACGAGGTAACTGCTGCTTTCTATGGATATATCTTGCAATAATCCCGGTAAGAATTGATTACTTGGATCTGCATGGACAAGACCTAATGGAACATCTACTTGGGAAAGCCACGCGGAAGCATCTGAAAGACCGGGCTCGGTATCGTCATGAATATCTTTTAATATATGAAAACCATCTTCGGGGATGGGCATAAGCATCGCCGCCATGGCAGGTTTCTCAAAAATTTCTTCGCCATTTCCGATGACCCCATGTCCGACGCACCCTACCCAATGGGGGACCCCAGTGGTTTGACGAAAGAAGACTTCAATATCGGCAAGAAATGGAGCGAAATCAGTGGTTACATACAGAAGGCCTAGACGGTGATGTACGGTTGGTGTCCCGAGTGTTCTAAGGACGCCTGCGGCGGCCATATGCCAATCACTATTTTCTGCGATACCAACACGAAAGTCTGCTTGAGTTGCTGAAAAAGTCACAATTGCTCTCCCTTATGTTTGTCTTCTTTGGGCTTTGCTTGTCTTCATCATTTACCTTCAGGAAGCTGTAAAAGAAGCTTCTCTACGAAAGGTAAAATCATAGAAACAATTAATTTTACCCCATCTTTGTTAGGATGGATACCATCCTTTTGATTAAGTTCGGTTTTTCCTGCAACGCCGTCAAGGAAGAAAGGGTAAAATAATATATTATTATCATGGGCTAAGCTTGTGTAATTCTCATCGAAGGCGGCAGAGAACTCTCGTCCCATGTTGGGAGGGGCCTTCATACCAGTTAATAATACAGGCAATTCTTTGGCATGAAATTGATCAATAATCTTCTGTAAGTTTTCACGGCTTTGAATCGGGGAAAGCCCGCGAAGAACATCGTTGCCACCAAGGGAAACGATCACGGCTTGTGGCTTGTCACTTAATAACCAATCCACCCGTGATAATCCGCCCGCTGTGGTGTCGCCAGATACGCCACCATTGATAATCCGAATATCGTGGCCTTTTTCCTTAAGGCTTCTTTCCAGTTGGGCAGTGAAGCTATCCACCTGATCTAATCCATAGCCAGCGGTAAGGCTATCGCCCAATGCAAGTAAGATTGTTTCTGCTTTTGAAGATTGAATGGTGGTAATGCACAGAAAAAAAACGATGAATAGAGAGAATAAACGTGTGTGCATATTGAATAATCTTCGATTTTCCCCATATTCTAGGGCATTAGAACAAACTTGAGAAGAATGAGACAAAACATTTTTCCTGAATTGAATGGATATTTTTCGCATGAAATCGGCTGACATGAAGCATTCCACATTGGTTAAGTTAGAGGACGTTACCCTTAAGTTGGGGGCTGTGGGCCGCGAGGTCAATATCTTACGTGGCGTTGATTTTGAAGTGGATGAAGGCGATGTGGTTGCGGTGGTCGGTCCAAGTGGCGCTGGCAAGACATCTATGTTGATGGTTTTATCAGGCCTTGAAGGCGCCTCAAGTGGGCGTATTACAGTCGCGGGGCAGGACCTAACCCATATGTCAGAGGATCAGTTAGCTCTTTTTCGTCGAGAAAATGTAGGAATTGTTTTTCAAGATTTTCACTTAATACCCACGATGACAGCCCTAGAAAATGTAGCTATGCCTATGGAACTTTCTGGCCGAAAGGATGCAATGGAACAAGCTAAAGAAGGTTTAGAAGCCGTTGGTTTAGGGCATCGCATTAATCATTATCCCGCACAACTTTCTGGTGGTGAACAACAACGTGTGGCTTTGGCCCGTGCTGTTTCATCGAAACCCAGACTTATCCTTGCAGACGAACCTACGGGAAACCTTGATGTGGATACGGGAAAGATGATCATGGATTTATTATTTTCTTTATCTGGTGATCTTGGTTGTACATTGGTTTTGATTACCCATGATCCGAAACTTGCTGAAAAATGTAACAGAATCGTAAAAATGTCCGATGGGCAGTTGCGCGATGTTGAAAAACTGGATTCTTAATCATGTTTTGGCAAGATATCACAAAAGCATTTAGTATCGC
>CBFCZA010000387.1:0-2757 GCA_965602285.1 uncultured Curvivirga sp.
GTTATAGAGAAATCGGATTATGGATTCTGTGACAGCTCGGTCATTATAGTAAAAACCTTGCCTCTCTGCCTTAAAACCTAGATAAAGGCCCTTTATAAAAATACCCTGTTTATATTGCTACATAGATCTGTGTGAGGTCCCATGAATATTTGTATCACTGCCCTTTATAAATTTGTTCTACTTGATGATATTGAAGCCATACAAGGACCTTTATTAGAGATGTGTCGTGCACAAGGCGTTTATGGCACCTTGTTGCTGGCGCGTGAAGGGATCAACGGAACCATTGCCGGCCCAGAAGAAGGCATAAAAAACGTTTTAAACTTCATCCAGTCGGACAATCGAATAGGCACCATTGAACATAAAGAATCTTATGCGGATAAAATGCCCTTTTTACGCATGCGCGTTAGATTAAAAAAAGAAATCGTGACCATGGGCGTGCCGACAATCAACCCCAATGACACGGTAGGAACCTATGTGGCACCAGAAGACTGGAATAGCCTTATTTCAGACCCTGATGTGATTGTGGTGGATACACGAAATGATTACGAAGTTGAAATTGGCACCTTTAAAGGCGCAATAGATCCCAAAACGGCAAGCTTTAGAGAGTTCCCTGAATGGGCAGAGAATGAAGGCCTTTTAAAAAATAAAAAACAAAAAGTGGCTATGTTCTGCACAGGAGGCATTCGTTGCGAGAAATCGACAGCCTACTTACGCGAACAAGGGGTAGAAGAAGTTTATCATCTAAAGGGGGGGATTTTAAAATATCTTGAAACTGTTCCTGAAGATGAAAGCATGTGGGAAGGCGAATGTTTTGTTTTTGATCAACGTGTTTCTGTTGGGCACGGTCTAGAATTAGGGCATTATGACATGTGTCATGCCTGTCGTCGGGCCATTGATGATGAAGACAAGAAATCCGACCTTTTCGAAGAAGGGGTTTCTTGCCCTAAATGTCACGGCACACATTCGCCAGAACAATTGGAAAGATTTGGCGCACGTCAAAAACAAATGAAGATTGCGAAAGAGAAAGACCTTATCCATCTTGGGTCGAATTCCGCTTCGCGCTTGAATCAAGAAGATACATAATGACCCATGAGACAAAATAAGTTCGTCTTATTTAAGTCCCACAAAAAGTTCGATAATGAGGGTTGATTGCCACCGGAGGGTACTGGTAACGATCAAATTCTGATCGTTCCTCGAACGGGTTTGTCACGGCTTCAAGCAGGTTTTCAAACGGTTGGTAATCCCCTTCTACTGCCGCTGAAATCATGTTTTCGACCTGATGATTACGTGGAATAATGGCTGGGTTTTTAGCCTTCATTGCCTTTTGTCTATCCCTATCACTTTGATCTTCTTTTCCTAACCTTTTACGCCAAGCTCCTAACCAATCTTGGAAAGCTAAATCTTCATTAAACATAGCAATCAGCAGATCATCATTTGACGAAGCAGTCATGCCAAGGTGACTAAGCTTACGGAAAGCCACCGTAAAATCTACTTTATGCTTTTCCATTAACTGTAAAAGGGTTTGACCTAATTCCTCGTCCCCATCATCCTGAATGTTCATGAGGCCTATCTTAGCGCCTAACTCCGCCGCCCATGCTGCTTCATATTTAGCAGGGAAACTGTCTAAAACCTGCTCTGCATATTTAATTGCTTCATTCTCATCCTCACCTAAAAGCGGTAAAAGGCTTGAAGCAAAATAAGCGCAATTTTGTAACCCGATAGAAGGCTGGTTCCCATAAGCATAACGTCCCCTACGGTCGATAAAACTAAACACCGTTTGCGGGTCATACTGATCCATAAATGCACAAGGTCCATAATCTATGGTCGATCCTGAAATCAAGACATTATCTGTATTCATAACCCCATGGATGAACCCAACCCCCATCCATTGGGATATTAAGGAAACTTGTCTTGAAACCATGCATTCTAGCAAACCAAGATATGGGTTCTCTTGATCTTTTAACATAGGGAAATGTCGTTCAATAACATAATCAGCAAGGGTTTTAAGGGACGCCACATCATTTCGAGCCGCAAAATACTGGAATGTTCCAACACGGATATGACTGGTGGAGACGCGGGTTAAAATGGCACCGGGAAGAACATCTTCCCTATAAATATTTTCACCCGTGGTCACAACAGCAAGCGCACGGGTTGTTGGAATGTTTAGTGCCGCCATTGCTTCGCTAACAACATATTCACGAAGAACAGGGCCAAGCCAAGCACGACCATCCCCAGATCGAGAAAAAGGCGTCGGGCCAGATCCTTTTAATTGGATATCATGACGAACGCCATCCAGATCTAACACTTCCCCCAAAAGAACCGCACGACCATCCCCAAGTTGCGGCACCCAACCTGCGAATTGATGTCCCGCATAGGCCATAGCGATAGGTTCGGACCCAACGAACAAGTCATTTCCAGAAAATAAATCTGCAGCGGTATTTTCTTCTAACAAATCTAAATTTAAATCTAATCTATTGCCTAATGCATGATTAACTTTAACCAATGCAGCTTTTTCTACTGCTACTGGATCAACACGCTCAAAAAAAACAGCGGGAAGGCGTGCATAACTATTATCAAATTCAAACATCACATTACTTCTTCTCTTATAATTTTTTAGTTAGATTATTATAATAAATTTAATAATTAGTCGCATAGTAATATGATATTTCATAAATCTCAATGTATCTATGAAACTGTATTGCTTAATAAAAGAATGTTTAAATGTTTTCTAAAACATAAGGTAAATTTGATTTGGTA
>CBFCZA010000388.1:0-2737 GCA_965602285.1 uncultured Curvivirga sp.
TAAGGCTTTTGCATAATGAAATAACCCACGTGTACTGTAGGGGGCATGACCTTTGAACCAATCTAATAAAAGATCGGCTGGGGTAGAGGCTGTTATTGTTTGTTCTAATCGTAAATGAAGGTTTCTTTGATTTGGCCAATGGGCATGGCTTTCGATGAAGCTAGAAATATCCTTAAAGCTAGCTTTGTTTTTCGCATATTGATAATAGGACCATTGAATGGCCTCTAAAGGTAAAGTTTCTTTAGCCAGTCTTGCATGACGAAAAGCCCTGTCCCATTTGTTGTTTTGCGCAGCTTTCAAGGCTTGCTTATAATGCTTTATGTCTTGTTTAGATAACAAGTTAGCATGGCTTTGTGACAATGCTGAACCCAAAATCACCAAAGATATCAGCAAAATAATAAATTTACGCAGGATCATATGGGGGATCTGAGTGAGTGTGTCGTGCAAAATGCCAGAGGCCATGTAGCCCGCCTTCTTTGTTTCTTTAAAGATGTAGTATGCAGGAGTTTGTAACATGGGAAAACACTTGAATTTCAAAAAAAGATACAATAAGTAAAGTTTGAAAATTAATTTGAACCGAAAAATGTATTTTTTCCAAGGAATGCGTCTTGTTTCAAGCGCTTCCTCTATGTATTGTCCGCCATATATTGCTACAGATAATATGTAGTTTTTAATTATTATGTTTTTTCTACTTCAAGGAGCCACGCTATGTCCGTGACGTTCAAAGGGTCTATGACCGCACTTATCACTCCCATGAATGAAGATGGATCTGTGGATGAGAAGGCGTTTCAAAACTTTGTCCAGTGGCAGATTGATGAGGGGACTGATGGTCTTGTGCCTGTTGGCACAACCGGTGAGTCTGCAACGCTTGATCATGCAGAGCATGAACGCGTTATCTCTCTCTGCCTTGAGGTGGCAAAGGGTAAGGTGCCTGTTATTGCTGGTGCTGGATCAAACAGTACACGTGAAGCTGTATCGTTAACAAAACATGCAGCGTCCGCTGGTGCTGATGCTACCTTGGCTGTAACACCTTATTATAACAAACCATCCCAAGAAGGCATGTATCAACATTTTAAAGCGGTCGCAGAGGCTGCTGATCTTCCAGTGTTTATATATAACATTCCAGACGTAGCGTTGTTGATATGTCTGTTGAGACAATGGCACGTTTGGCAAATGATTTCCCTAATATTGTGGGTGTCAAAGATGCAACGGCTGATCTTGCGCGTCCATTGGCGACACGCCTAGGTGTTGGCAAAGATTTTATCCAACTTTCTGGTGAAGATGCGACTATTGTTGCCTATCTTGCACAAGGTGGACATGGTTGCATTTCTGTGACTGCCAATGTTGCACCGGGGCTATGTGCCAAATTACATGATGCATGGGCAGAAAAAGATTGGGATGAAGTTTCCCGTATTCGTGATGTCTTGATGCCTATACATGAAGCGATGTTCTGTGAGAGCTCTCCAGGCCCTGTAAAATATGCGGCTGAACTTCTTGGTATATGTTCTACTGCGCGTGGTCGTTTGCCTGTGGTTGGAATTAGTGATGCAGGTAAGGCGCAAGTTAAAGCTGCACTTGAATCTGCCGGTCTCTTGAAATAATAGACAGCAAGGATCTGGATAAATATTATGGCGGGCAAAAATAAAAATGCCAAAGATAAGGCTGCATTATTAGCGACAGGTACGGTCGCCAAGAATCGTCGCGCCCGTCACGACTATACTATAGAAGAAACTCTTGAATGTGGCATCATGTTATTTGGAACAGAAGTTAAAGCCTTACGAAGTGGTACGGTTGCTTTATCTGATTCCTATGCGATGCCAAAGAATGGAGAGTTGTGGTTGTTAAATGTGCATATTGGTGAATATCCAAATGCACCTGCAAAATTACAACATAAACCAAAACGTGAGCGTAAGCTTCTTGTTAAGAAAAAAGAATATGAGAAGTTAGCGAGTGCCGTTAAGCAAGATGGCATGTCACTGATACCCATGGCGTTGTATTTCAATGATCGTGGAATATTGAAGCTTTCCCTTGGCTTAGCCAAAGGTAAAAAAGCTCCTGATAAGCGGGCGGCTTCAAAAGAGCGGGATTGGAAAAAAGACCAAGGTCGCATTTTACGAGATCGTGGATAGTTTCTCTTAAGACAAAACCTCAACCCGAGATTGGATTGAGGTTTTTTATTTTATGATCTGAACGTCTACTATTGGCTAGATACGTTCGACCGAACGATCCATTTCAACTTGCTCAATATTACCATTCACATCATTTGGGTTATGAAAGGTCTTGTCTGTTTCGCTATGTGAGCGGCTTGGTTGAGGGGCGTTGTTATCATCACTATCACCTGCATCATGAAAGTTACGGGCAATTTTGTTTGCAATGCGTTTTAGATCAATGAAGTCATCTGCTTGGCGGCGAAGTTCATCCGCAATCATTGGTGGGTTGGATTTGATTGTGCTGACAACAGTTACCCGAACGCCTTTTCTTTGCACGGCTTCTACGAGGCAGCGAAAGTCACCATCGCCAGAAAAGATAACAATATGGTCGAGATGTTGCGCCATTTCCAAAACATCAATGGCGAGTTCCATATCCATATTGCCTTTAACTTTGCGGCGTCCTTGGCTATCGGTGAATTCTTTGGCTGGTTTTGTTACCATGGTATAGCCATTGTAATCTAACCAATCCACTAAAGGGCGGATTGGCGAATATTCTTGATCTTCGAAGAGTGCAGTATAGTAAAAGG
>CBFCZA010000389.1:0-2724 GCA_965602285.1 uncultured Curvivirga sp.
AAACTTGGCCTATCTGGTCAGCAATTAAAAGATTATGTGGCGATGGATGCGGAAGATATCACGAATAACCTTCGCGTTATTGATGAACATCGCACGGACCGAAAAGCAAAAACCGTTGCGGCCTTGTCAGAAGAATGGGGGGCTGATTACGAACGAAATAACGGCCTTGCCAATGCCGCGGCTAAACGATTCATGGATGCAGATACAGCCAAAGAGCTGAAAGATGCAGGTGTATCCGATATGGCGGCATTTAGAAAAATATTTGCTTCCATCGGGGAATTTCTAGGCGAGGATAACTTGTCTGGCGATGTGGGGGGCAGCAATGGTGCTGTGAATAACCCTTATGCGAAGGGTAAGGAAAACTTAACACAGCAAGCGAAAATGGAACGAGAGAGCCCAGAGCTTGCAAAAACCCTTAAGGCCGCTGCAGGGAAAACCGACGCGGATATTTTTTAAATTAAATAAGACTTAAACGCCTAGAAAGGAATTATCATGGCTGAAACACGACTATCGGATATTGTGGAACCACAGAAATTTACGGATTATGTGGCTCTTCGATCCCTTGAATTAAATGGATTATACCAAGCAGGTATTGTTCATAGTAATGGTGAATATAATAAATTGGCTATGGGGGGTGGATCTTTAGTCTCTATGCCGCATTTCAACCCTATTGGTGATGATGATCCCAATGTAAGTTCGGATAATCCAGCCAACACCTCTACACCAAAGAAAATTGGTGCAGGACAACAAGATGCGATCGTTCATTACCTCAATCAATCATGGTCCAGCATGGATTTAACAATGGCTGTTGCTGGTAAAGATCCGTTGATGGTTATTGGTGATCAAGTGGGTCAATATTGGGCGAATGTTCATCAGCGTTTTGCCATTCAAAGTGTAAATGGGTTGATTGCGGATAACGTGGCAAATGACGCAGGCGATATGATTCACAATGTCGCTACGGATGATGTTGGTGCTCCCGGTGATGCAGAGCTTATCGGGCCAAATCAAGTTATTCGAGCGCGCGCAACATGAGGTGATGCGGGTAAGTTGTTATCAACAATTGCAATGCATTCGGTTGTTGTTTCGCGTTTAGCAGAATTGGACGCCATTGAATATAGAAATACTGCAGTAGCAGGGTCTACCATTGGTATGGAAATTCCATATTATAAAGGATTACGTGTTGTTGTTGATGATGGTTGCCCTGCTGTGATTGGCGTCAATCGTACCACATATACTTCGTATCTATTTGGTCCGGGTGCGTTTGGCTATGGTAATGGCGCACCTAAAGTTCCCCATGAAGTAAAGCGCGATCCAGAAGCTGGTGACGGTGGTGGTCAAGAGACGATCTATAGCCGTAAGAATTTTATCATGCATCCAACAGGCTTTAGTTTTGTTAAGGCCAGTATAGCAGGTAAAAGCCCAACCATGGCAGAAGCTGCTTTGGCGGCAAACTGGAACCGTGTTTATGACCGTAAACGCATTCCTATGGCTGTGTTGAAAACAAACGGCTAACAGACACTTAAATGACGATTTCACGATGCGGCCCCTTTTGGGGCCGTTCGTGTTTTAGGGAAAGGACATAAGATGTCAGAACTTACAGAAGAACAGCTATCAATCTTAGACGGTGAAATAGATAAGCTTGATCATGATGATGAAACGCATTGGACTAAAGCAGGGCTGCCTAACTGTGCACGCCTTACAGCCACCGAAGAAATTGATTTCACGGTGACAAAGGCCGTGATCAGTGAGCGGTATCCTGACGTGAAGCGTGGAGTGCCAGAGGCTACGTCAGAGCCAGCAGAAGCACCACGTCAAGCGACGCTGAATGAATGCCTAGCTATGAAGGCTAAGCATGACAAGCAACGTGCAGAGGCTAAGGCCAAAGCTGAAAATAAAGACCAAAAATAGGGATCATCTGGCATGAGTTCGGTTGTTGATATTTGTAATCGTGCGCTTTCAAAGGCCCATGTGTCTGCGCGCATAGGGTCGTTGGATGCGAAGACAACAGAAGCAAGGCAGTGCAAGTTGCATTATGCCACATGCCGAGATGATGCGTTGTCGCTGCATCCATGGTCTTTTGCACGTAAGCGCATAGAGATCGCGGCAGACGCAACCCCGCCTGAATTTGGATATAAGTGGTTATTTGAGCGCTGTTTCTGACACGGGTAAAATTTAAACGGGTGAATTGAACGGTTATGTATTTGAGATTGTGGGCAAGTATATCCTAACGGATGCGCCTGCGCCTCTTCGATTGCGCTATATCGCAGAAGTAAACGACCCTTCTTTATTCTCCCCTGCTTTTGAGGTGGTGTTGGTGTTGAGGCTTGGGGCTGAATTAGCATTGGGCGTTAAGGCGTCCAGAGATCAGTCAGATAAATTACTGGCCCGTTATGAGAAGCAATTACGTATTGCCGCGCGGGTTGATACTAAATCCAAAAGCAAAGCGACTGTTAAGTCTGGTAGTTTGATGAAGGCGAGGTTATAGAGCATGCCATTAACCACCCCAAGTCAGAATAGTTTTAGTAATGGTGAGATTTCCCCCCTTATGCATGGTCGCCGTGATCTGGACACCTACCTAACAAGCCTTGCAGTATGTGAAAATTTCATTGTTCTGCCGCATGGTGTGGTGGTGCGTCGTCCAGGTACTAAGTTTGCCCTTGAAGCGAAGCATTCTGATAAAGCGGTGAAGCTTATCGGATTACAATATAGCCGTGATGATACCTA
>CBFCZA010000390.1:0-2712 GCA_965602285.1 uncultured Curvivirga sp.
AATTAATGGACATTTTTTATATATAAATAGACATGACCTTATCTAACAAAAAAATATATAGAATTGGTTTCTTGCTCGTCGATGGATTTGCATTGATGTCTTACAGCACTGTGATCGAACCATTGCGAGCAGCAAACCAACTTTTTAAAAAACTAAATAGCGCGGCCCCAGCTGGCCCTATTTATGAATGGGTCCATATTCCTGCGGCTGGTAAAATGGCGGAAAGCTCTACTGGTGCTATCATTCATGGCGATGAAGTCATTCGTGATGATCTTGATTTAGATCTGCTCCTTATCATTGCTGGTGGAGACCCCTTTAGTTTTAGCGATGAAATAATATTTGCATGGCTAAGGAAGCTAGCGGCAAAAGGCCTGTCTATTGGCGGCGTATCAGGCGGCCCTGTACTTATGGTTAAGGCAGGCTTGATGGAAGGTCGCCGAATGACGGTTCATTGGGAACATGCCAATAGCCTAAATGATTTAGGAGTGAATATAGCTTTATCACGCGCGTTATATGTTATGGACAGAGATCGTCTAACATGTGCAGGCGGTGTTGCGCCTCTTGACCTTATGCATGCTCTTTTGACAGACCATCACGGTGCGGCCTTTGCCCGCGAAGTAAGTGACTGGTTCCTGCATACAGACATTCGTCCGCCGGGCGGGCCACAAAAGGCCGGCATTATTGACCATTATGGCGTGACACACCCTGCCCTCGTACAAACAATTGAAGTGATGGAGAACCATATTGGAGATCCTTTGCATCTGGACGACCTTGCATCCTTGGTGAATTATACACCACGCCACCTAAACCGATTATTCCAAGACAATTTAAGCCTCACAACGATGAATTTTTATCGTACTATTCGCCTTGATCATGCGATGCAACTTTTAAAGCAAACCAGCCTATCTCTTACTGAAATTGCCTATGATGTGGGCTTTTCCAGTTCTGCTCATTTTTCACAAGCATTTAAGAAGCAATTCAGCAAAAGCCCACGTAAAATTAGATAGCTTACAACCTATTCAGAAATATGAATTTTTATATCCCGTATCTTGACAATGATCTGTCATTTTTGTTATTGCCTGCACAGGAATTAATATTTCAGTTAAATAATTGGATGTAACAAACTGATGCTTTCAGGAAAAAAGAAATCTTGGCATAGGATTTTGACAAGCTTTGTCTTGTTAACGTTTCTATTCAACTTTCTGACCCCCCCTGCAATAGCAAGACAGCTTGTTGAAACCGCGACACTGTCTATCGATAGCCCGTTTGGTCCATTAACTGAAATTTGTACATCATCTGGTATTAAATATATTGATAGTGATGGCCAAGAAGTTCCATTTAAGGGAGGCAAGAAAGCCGCAGTATTACATTGCGCAAATTGCATCCTTCCTACAAGCCAAGCTATATCGACGATAGAAGCAATAGAACTTGAGAAATTACAGTCACCCGACTTTATTTCTTCAATCTCTCTATCTGTTGAAAGCCCGCGTGAGGCTTCTCGTTCTTACGAACATTTATCACGCGCCCCTCCACAATATAATCACATTTAATTTTTAAATTCATGCTTTAAAACATTCGTTTTATGCCTTTTTTAGGCATATTTACGATTTTCTACAGCTATTCATTTCAAAATATTATCAGGATTAATCCCAATGAAAAGCAATACGCCACAAGCTCGCCCGAATTTAGGCAGCCTTAAAAACTCTCTATTTCTCACAACAGTACTCGCATCTTCTATTGCCTTTGCTGGCTCTGCATTTGCAGAAGAGCAAAATGCGACAGAAACAACCGATGTTCTTGTTGTTGAAGGTGACCAACTTTATGCACCAATTACAGAAACCATTGCACTTGACGGTCCACAAAGCAGCCCAAGTGCAGATGGTGGTGATTATTTGAAGAAAATCCCTGGCGTTAGCGGATCACGCATCGGTGGCCATGGCATAGACCCAACCATTCGTGGTCTACAAGGAAACCGTCTGAACATCGTTAATGATGGCACAATTACATATGGTGGTTGTCCAAACCGTATGGATCCACCTTCTGCGTTCATCGCAACAGAAACATTTGACGAAGTTATTGTAACACAAGGTTACCAAACTGTTACAGGTCATCCGGGCGGCCCCGGCGGTTCTGTTGAATTCAAACGTAACCCACCACGTTTTGAAGATGGCAAAAACTACAAAGCATCCGTAGGCGGTGGTTTTGAAAGCAATGGTGATATCCGTGATGCATTTGCTGATGCGGCTGCGGGATCAGATGAATATTATGTTCGCGGTATCGCAAATACGAAAGCATCTAACAATTATGTTGATGGTTCGGGCAATACCGTTCGTTCTGCTTTCGATGAAAAATCTTTTGATTTGTCTGCTGGATATGAAGGTAAAGACAATGGCGTTGCTATCGATATCAGCTTAGGTTACGAGAAAATTGATGATGCCCTTTTTGCTGGAGCAGGTATGGATTCTCCATTCTCTGAGAACAACAGCATCAGTGCTGATCTTACCATTCCATTGGGTGAAGACGATTCGGATTATGAAGTTCAGGCAAGTGGTTTCGTTTCACGCGTAGATCATTTGATGGACAACTATTCTTTACGCACACGTACAGCTGCAATGGCGATGCGTGCACCTACAGAATCAGACACAAGTGGTGCAACTCTTGAAATTGTAAAAGCTTCAGAAGAAACCCCCTTCACTGCTGGTGTTTCGTTCC
>CBFCZA010000391.1:0-2698 GCA_965602285.1 uncultured Curvivirga sp.
ATTGAAGCCGCAGGTATGTCTATACCTTATCCTCAACAAGATGTTAATATGCATCAGGTTGAAACAAAATAATTGCTCCTCGATAAGGCTGTGTTGCGTGCAAGAAAAACAAAAAGAAAAATACCCCCTTGGGGGGCGCAAAGAAGTGAAGCTTTGTGACCATCCGAATTGTGATTTGGAAGGGATTCATCGTGCGCCAAAATCCAGAAACGATGTTAGAGAGTATTTCTGGTTCTGCTTGGAACACGTTCGTGATTATAATGCGAACTGGAATTTTTGCGAAGGCATGGATCAATCTGATATTGATACGATGATAAAGACGGACTTATGTTGGGGGCGTCCTACTTGGCCCCTTGGCAATAACGGGGCTACCGATACATCGTCAAAAGAACATGAGGCTATGGGAAAAAAGCCAAATTTCAACGGAAAAATCTATGATCCGTTTGAAGTGTATGAAGAAGCAACCGCCCATTCAGCCAAAGAAAAAAAGCAAAAACAAGAAGCCTTACGGGGGCATCCAGAAATGGAAGCATATTTAACTTTAGGCTTCGATTTTCCAGCCAGCGAATATGAAGTTAAAACACGGTATAAATCTTTGGCAAAAGATTTACATCCTGATTTAAAACGGGCTGATGGCACCGCAAGTATGCAGGCTGAAGAACGTCTTAAGCAGGTAAATTTAGCTTATTCCCAATTGAAAAAGTCTTTTTCCTAATAAAACCATACGATTTAGGGTGCAAAAGCCGAAAACCACGGGTAAAGGTATTTTGAACGCTGGATGTAAAGGCTATGGATTTTTTCTGCCTGCGATCCTTCAATTTGAATTTTAAGACCTTTTGGTGATGACATGACCGACACAATTATTGATACAGACGACTTAACCACGCCGGATATTAAAATTTCTGTACGTGAAACATTTGGTTTAGACAGCGATATGAAAGTTCCTGCTTTCTCACAACGCTCCAACCATGTGCCAGAGATCGATCCAACTTATCAGTTTGATCATGACACCACGATGGCTATATTAGCGGGGTTTGCTTTTAACCGTCGTGTGATGGTCCAAGGGTATCATGGGACGGGTAAATCTACCCATATTGAACAAGTTGCTGCACGTCTTAATTGGCCTTGTATTCGTATCAACCTTGATAGTCATATCAGCCGTATAGACTTGGTGGGTAAAGATGCAATTGTTCTTCGTGATGGAAAACAAGTAACTGAATTCCAAGAAGGCATCCTTCCGTGGGCGCTACAGCGTCCTGTGGCAATTTGTTTTGATGAATATGATGCGGGTCGCCCAGATGTGATGTTTGTTATTCAACGTATTTTGGAAGTTGCAGTTAACCTTGCTGGATCAAAGTCGTGTTATTCATCCAAATGATAATTTCCGTTTATTTGCGACAGCCAATACAATTGGTTTGGGTGATACAAGTGGTATGTATCATGGAACGCAGCAAATTAACCAAGGTCAAATGGACCGTTGGTCTATCGTAACGACCTTGAATTATCTGCCTCATGAGGATGAAGTAGGTATTTTGCTTGCAAAATTACCAGATTATGACACTGCTGAAGGGCGTGAACGTATCAATGCGATGATACAACTTGCTGATCTATCACGCGCTGGTTTCATCAATGGTGATATTTCTACGGTGATGAGCCCACGTACGGTGATCACATGGGCGGAAAATGCCGCTATCTTTAATGATGTTGGTTTTGCTTTCCGTGTTACTTTCCTTAACAAATGTGATGAAACTGAACGGTCCATCGTTGCAGAATACTATCAACGTTGTTTTGGTGAAGAACTTAACACAGATATTCGTGTTCAAATGGGCTAAGGCCCGTTTTGCTCCGCGTTAGGAAAAAACGATGTCTAAGGAAAAAACAGAAGCGTTAGAAGACTTCAAGCAACGCAATGCCGCTGCTTTTCGGGCAATGACGGGTTTGCCTGAAATCGAAGTCGCCTATGGTTCAGAACCTGCCCATATGACAGGTGCGCGTGCGCGTATTCCTGCCCCAGCCCGTGATATGGGGTCGGAAACCATTGCGCGTTCACGAGGTGAAGCTGATCTGTTAGCCATGCGTCTTTCTGGTCATAATCCCGTAAAACATCAACAAAATCGCCCTGGTGGCGATGTGGCTCCACTCATTTTTGATATGTTGGAAGAAGCACGTATTGAGGCGGCTGGCAGTCGCTTTATGTCCGGCGCACGCGATAATATTGCCGAAGCGTTAGAGCAACGCTACCAACGACTTGGCTTTCATCGTATGAATGAGAAAACGGATGCAACCTTGCCAGAGGTTGTACGTTTGTTGGCGCGTGAACATATGACAGGACAAGCTGTTCCTGCGTCTGCGTCTGTTATTGTAGATATGTGGCGCCCTGAAATCGAAGATCGTCTGGAAGAAGCGCTGGATGAATTAAAGCCTGTTATGACGGACCAAACGGCTTATGCAAAAGCTGCGCGTGATCTTATCCGCCAAATGGAAATGGATATGGGTTCAGATGAGCCTGCTGAATCTGAGGGCGAAGGCGATGATTCCGATGCCACTGATGAACAAATGCAAAATCAGGCCCAAGGTGACGATCAAAATGAAGAAGGCGGTGAAGAACAAGCCGAAGGTCAAGAAGCATCAGCAGAGGTAGGGGATTCTTCTGAAGGTTCGGAAGGTATGACCGACGAAGAACTTCAAGACATGATGA
>CBFCZA010000392.1:0-2681 GCA_965602285.1 uncultured Curvivirga sp.
CCCAAGTCTGAGTGAGTTGGAGAAATGGGACGACTTTGTTGGTCGTCACATTGGTCCAAATGACAACTATCTTAATGAAATGCTGGGCACTGTTGGTGCGGCATCTTTAGATGATTTAATTGATAGAACCATACCTGCGGGTATTCGTAATTCTGCCCCTTTAAACTTACCAAAAGCTCATAGCGAACGTCATACAGTATCAACCCTTCGTCGCATGGCAGAACGAAACAAAGTTTTCGTAACCATGATTGGGATGGGGTATTATGGTACTGTTACCCCACCTGTTATCCTAAGAAATGTTTTGGAAGATCCAGGTTGGTATACAGCTTATACACCTTATCAACCTGAAGTCAGCCAAGGTCGTTTAGAAGCACTTTTGAACTTCCAACAATGTGTCATTGATTTAACAGGTATGGAAATTGCCAATGCCTCTCTTTTAGATGAGGCAACTGCCGTGGCAGAAGCTATGTCTATGTCCAGTCGCGTTTCTAAAAAGAAGGGTGCCAATAGTTTTTTCCTTGATGAAGATGTTCATCCACAAATTCGTGAAGTTGTAGAAACCCGTGCTAAATCTATGGGCTTCACGATTGTCGTTGGTAACCCGTGCGATCCCGATCTAGACACCAGTGAACTTTTCGGTATTGCTGCACAATATCCCGGTTCAAGTGGCCAAATTCGTGACTTGCGTCCGATGATAGAAAAGGCAGCAGCTGACAAGGTTCTTGTCACTGTGGCTGCTGATATCCTCGGTTTAGCAATGCTAACACCACCCGGTGAAATGGGTGCAGATATCGTTGTGGGATCTTCCCAACGATTTGGTGTGCCTATGGGTTTTGGTGGCCCACATGCAGCATTTATGGCTACGCGTGAAAAGTATAAACGTCAAATGCCCGGTCGTTTAATTGGTGTGTCTGTCGATTCAAACGGTAAACCTGCCTTGCGTATGGCCATGCAAACACGTGAACAACATATTCGCCGTGACAAAGCCACTAGTAATATCTGTACAGCCCAAGTTTTACTTGCTGTGATCGCTGGTTTCTATGCCGTTTATCACGGTCCAGAAGGCATTCAGCGCATTGCGCGTAAAGTAAACCGCTTTACGACAATCCTTGCAGAAGGCCTTAAGAAACTAGGGGTAGAAGTTGTCACCGATAGTTTCTTTGACACCATCACCGTAAAGGTACGTGGCCAAGCCCATCGTCTTGCAGCGAAAGCCCGCGAGAAGCAAATCAACGTACGTGTTGTTGATGCAGACCATATTGGTATTTCTTTGGATGAATCCACAAAGCGCCAAAACATTAAAACGGTTTGGAGCATCTTTCAAACAGACGCTATGGACCATCTTAGTATTGATGCAATGGATGAAAGTTCAAGCTGTACTATTCCAGAAAACTTACATCGCACATCAGACTTCCTAACCCATGATGTGTTCAATAGCTATCATTCTGAAACTGAATTATTGCGCTATATTCGTTGGTTACGGGATCGGGATGTAACCTTAAACCGTTCCATGATCCCTCTTGGTAGTTGTACTATGAAACTTAACGCAACATCAGAAATGTTGCCGGTTACATGGCGGAATTTCTCTCATTTGCACCCTTTTGCACCTGAAGACCAAACGCAAGGCTATCAACAACTGTTTGAAGAGTTGGAAACAGCCCTTTGTGAAATTACCGGTTATGATGCCATGTCGTTGCAACCCAATGCGGGATCACAAGGTGAATATGCGGGGCTATTAGCCATAGCCAAATATCATCAAGCCAATGGAAATGCCCATCGTAATATCTGCCTTATCCCATCTTCTGCACATGGAACTAATCCTGCTAGTGCCGTCATGGCAGGCATGAAAGTTGTTGTGACTGCCTGCGATGATCAAGGAAATGTGGACGTTGCTGATTTAAAAGCAAAAGCCCAAGAACATTCTGAAAATCTCGCGGCCCTTATGATCACTTACCCATCTACCCATGGTGTATTTGAAGAGGCAGTTAAGGAAGTTTGCCAAGTCATTCACGATCATGGCGGTCAGGTTTACATGGACGGCGCCAATCTAAATGCTATGGTTGGCCTTGTGAAGCCGGGTGAAATTGGATCAGACGTAAGCCATTTGAATTTGCATAAAACTTTTTGCATTCCACATGGTGGTGGTGGCCCGGGTATGGGCCCAATCGGTGTTAAATCCCATCTTGCTCCTTATTTATCTGGTCATAATCAAGTACCCGGCCTTAACCCTGCAGAAGGCGACGAAGGTACTATCGGTGCTGTGGCAGCGGCCCCTTGGGGGTCTGCTAGCATCTTGCCGATTTCTTGGGTTTATTTGAATGCAATGGGTGGCGAAGGCCTAACCAAAGCAACCAAAGTAGCGATCCTAAATGCAAATTATATCGCAAAACGTTTGGGTGAACATTATCCGGTTCTTTACACAGGAACCAACGGTTTTGTTGCCCATGAATGCATCATCGATATTCGTGATATTAAGGAAGCTTGTGGTATTGGCGCAGAAGACATTGCCAAACGCTTGGTTGATTTTGGCTTCCATGCACCAACACAATCTTTCCCTGTGGCAGATACGTTGATGATTGAACCTACTGAAAGTGAAAGCAAAACAGAGATTGATCGTTTTTGTGACACGATGATTCAAATTCGCAAAGAAATCGCGGATATTGAATCTGGTAAGGCAGATG
>CBFCZA010000393.1:0-2654 GCA_965602285.1 uncultured Curvivirga sp.
CTAATTGACCATGAACTGGGTGATGAAGATTTTCATTTAGATCGCTATATTTCGCTGGGTAAATCATAACTAGTTAGTTTTCTCCTTCTAGATAAAAATTATATGCGAAATATTTAAAAATATGACTGAAGATCTAACCCGCCTCATTGAAACTTTATCCTTAGAAAAAACCGATGAAGGTGAATATAAGGGATCAAGCGTCCCTTTCACCCGCAATCATATTTTTGGAGGGCAAATCATCGCACAAGCATTGAACGCTGCCATGAGAGAGGTTCCTTCAGATCGTTTCGCACATTCTTTCCATAGCTATTTTTTGAGACTTGGAGATAGGAAACAACCCGTTTATTTTTATGTTGATAAACTACGTGATGGCCGTACATTTTCCTCTCGTCGGGTAAGTGTTAAACAAAAAAATAAATTAATTTTCGAAAGCATAATCTCCTTTCAAATCAAGGAAGAAGGTCCAACCTATCAAGAACCCATGCGTGACATCCCCAAGCCACAAGACCTTGTGGACGAAGTTGAACGTTGGAACAATCACCCTACGGTGCAAGCAAACCCTGAAAAGTTCATCAGTTTCAAGCCTATAGAAATTCGCCATACAGGACCAATGGATTGGTTTAATTCAGAACCAAAATCACCAAACACTGGCATTTGGATAAAAACACGCGGCAACCTGCCTGATGATCAAAACCTTCACAAAACGATCCTTTCCTATTTTTCGGATACTATGCTTTTTGGCGCATCATTACGCCCCCATGGGCTTTCGTTTCATTCGCCAAACTTACAAGCGGCAAGCTTAGACCATGCAGTATGGTTTCATGATGACTTTCGGGCAGATGACTGGCTATTCTTTCAACATGATGGCATTTGGTCTGGAAATTCTAGAGGTCTTAATCATGGAAAAGTTTACACAAAAGATGGCCGTCATATCGCAAGTGTTACACAAGAAGGTCTTATGAGATCAAGTAACTAAGGCTAAATCATCTAAAATCATTAATCCGATTGTAGGTCTAATTCTGCTTTTTCTTTAAGTTTATTCTTAAGAATTTTTCCAGTTGCACCCGCAGGAAGGGTTGGAAGAATTTCGATCTTAGTTGGGCGTTTGTATCCTGTTAATTTCTCTTTGCAGTAATTTTTCAACGCCTCAACAGTTAAACTCGATCCTTCTAGGGGCTGAATATAGGCGTAAATTTCTTCATCACCCTTATATGCGACACCTACCACAGCTGATTGTGTTACAAGATCATGTTCATTTAGAACTGCTTCAACTTCGGCTGGATATACGTTAAATCCAGAACGAACGATCATTTCCTTTGTTCGCCCTACGATATTCAAATTTTTCGTGTCATCTATAAAGGCAAGATCTTGAGTATTTAACCATCCATCACTTTTTAAAACAGCCGCAGTTTCTATAGTTTTTTTATAATAACCCTTCATTACGTTCGGTCCGCGCACCCAAAGTTCTCCTATTTCAGATGTAGAAACCTCATTACCTTCTTTATCGACAAGCTTAATTTCAACACCCGGAATGGCATGACCAACCGAACAATTATCCAGATCTTCATTAAGTCGAACCTGTGAAACCGTGGGGCTTGTTTCTGTCAAACCATAGCCATTATGAAGGGGTATTTTGAAAAAAGCTTCCGTAAGTTTCTTTGTATCAGGATCCAAAGGGGCGCCACCCACAGACATATAGCGCAGGCTTAAATCAGCAGCACTCATCCCCTTTGCTTTTAAGGCTTCGATTAAAACAGAATACATGGGCGGCACGCCCTGAAAGACTGTGATTTTTTCTTTCTTCAACAAATCCAAACATTGCTGCACATCGAAACGTGGTTCCATATATAACGTCGCACCAGCAAATAAACCTCCCATACATGTGGAGGCTAAACCAAATACATGAGAAATTGGTAAGATCACATAGACCCGATCATCACAATTCAAACCTCGCATCGCACCAGAAACAGAACCAATATAGCCAATATTTCTATGGGTTAGCATCACCCCCTTCGGCGTACCTGTTGTGCCCGATGTGTAAATCATTGCGTAAACTTGGTCTTTTGCTAATGCTTCTACAGGCTCAGGATCAGAATTTAGCCCCGCTTGAAAGGCTACTTCCCCAAGCATATCTATCTTACTAAAGACAGCCTTATTTTTTTTCGCATGTAATGTTGCATCTTTAGAAAGTTCAGAAAAATAAATAATATGGCGGGGGTTACAATCATCTATAATTTTATCAATTTCCACTGATGACATTCGCGCATTGATAACAGCAACCCACAGATCTAACTCGCTTCCGGCAAGTAAGAATGCAACTACACTACAGCAATTTTCGATGACCAACATTAACCGGTCACCAGAACGTACATCATTTTCCTGCAAGTGATTTTTCGCTATTTCAATAGCGTTTCCTAATTCCCCATAGGTCCAAGAACGCGTACGATCAACAATAACCATTTTATCGGGGTGATGTTCTATCCAATATCTAACCCTATGGCTTACACGTTCTGGAAGGTCCCCATAAATATCGCTTGCCTTGCGACCCATGAGAATTTCAACACCACCAAACATCGATTATTCCCTAAAATTTAGAAGTATGAATTCAACGTTTACTAATTTAGAATTATATTCTACATAATGTAACATGTTAA
>CBFCZA010000394.1:0-2650 GCA_965602285.1 uncultured Curvivirga sp.
ATGGCATTCTTCTTTATGTTTGCAGGTATTTTTGCCTTACTTTCCATGGGCCTTGGGTTGATGGGATTGGATTTCATCACAGCCACAAGTGCCGCAGGCACCGCCCTTGCCAATGTGGGCCCCGGACTTGGTGATGTGATTGGGCCTTCTGGAAACTTCTCCAGTCTACCTGATGCGGCCAAATGGCTATTATCTGTTGGTATGTTGTTAGGGCGATTAGAAATTTTCACCGTCCTCATTCTTTTCACCGTCCATTTTTGGAAAGATTAGAGGTCCTAGTTTTAAACTAAATATCATTAAAAAAGCCGACCTTTTTATAAAGGCCGGCTTTTTTAATCAACTGTTTATATTAACCATTCTTGCTAATAAGAATGTTCGTCATATATTTTGGAAATATCACCATTCCATTCACCATTATAGGATTCCAACAGGCGCTCGGCATGGGTCTTACCATATTCAACAACATCCTCTAGGGCTGCTAAGAAATGTTCTTCACTTTCACCAGACCAATTGGCGGCATTGCGATTACGAAGGCCTTTCTTCGAAATCTTAAGCACATCACGACCTACATCACGTAAGGAGCGACCTTGTACCATCGTTTGTAGGCCAAATTTAGGGACATCATTACGCATCTTAGAAATATCAGCCACAGACCATTCGTTAACCAAGGCTTCTGCTTCATTCAAGGCTTCATCATCATAAAGCAGTCCAACCCAAAGCGCTGGCAACGCACAAATATTACGCCATGGACCACCATCAGCCCCACGCATTTCAATGAATTGCTTTAAGCGCACTTCAGGGAAAGCTGTCGTTAGGTGATCATCCCAATCGGTTTGTGTCGGTATTTTACCTTCCCAACCTTTCAGATTTCCCGCCATATAATCTTTAAAATCAAGGCCAGATACATCATTATAAATACCATCGCGGTAGATAAAATACATGGGCACATCAAGCATATAATCCACCCAACGTTCAAATCCAAATCCATCTTCAAAGATGAAATCCAACATGCCGCAACGGTCATTATCAGTATCAGTCCAGATATGAGAACGATAGCTTTGAAAACCGTTTGGCTTGCCTTCTTTAAACGGTGAATTCGCAAAAAGGGCCGTGGCCAAAGGTTGTAATGCAAAAGATACACGCATTTTACGAACCATATCCGCCTCAGATGCGAAATCAAGGTTCACTTGCACAGTAGAAGTGCGGATCATCATATCAATGCCCATAGTTCCTTTTTTAGGCATATATTCCTTCATGATTTTATAGCGGCCTTTAGGCATCCACCCAATATCTTCACGTTTCCATTCGGGATCAAAACCTAAACCAACAGCAACAGCACCCATTTCTGCACAAATCTCTTTCACTTGTACCAAATGTCGATTGGTTTCAGAACAGGTGTCATGGATTGTTTTTAGCGGTGCACCAGACAGTTCAAACTGTCCCCCGGGTTCTAAACTAACCGAAGCCCCTGTGTCGTCAGTTAAGGCGATAATATTTTCACCTTCCATAACAGTGTTCCAGCCATATTTTTGAAGGCCTTCTAATAATGCACGAATACCCGGCACACCTTCATAAGGAAGGCGTCTATGCGTTTTTGCATCAAAGATAAACTTTTCATGCTCTGTGCCGATACGCCAATTCTCCTTTGGCTTACAGCCTTTAGATAACGTCGTAATCAGTTGATCTTTGCTTTCAAGGAGCACTTGTTTTTTATCATTCGTGGCCATGGCCAACCCTCTTCTATTCTATGGGTATTCTATCGTAAGTTATTTCATGCATTGATAGTCTATTGCATATATTTCACACAACCAATACATCAATCAATTTTTCGTCAACTGCGGTGGGGTGGTCGGTCTTGCCAATCACCACAAATAGCTTGCCAGCAGGATATTGAACTCATCACTGCTGTTTCTGCTCTTAAAATCCTTGGCCCTAAACCTATCATAGATACAAATGGATAACGGTTTAATCTTTCTAACTCTTCAGCAGAAAAACCACCTTCTGGTCCTATTAATATGGCTGCCTTCTTACCAAGGTTATCTGTAAATATCTTTCCTATTGCATTTGCAGGCCCTAATTCTGCGCAAACAAACAAACAGCGGTCTTCTGGCCAACCTTGCAACATATCATCTAACTTTTGCGGATTAGAAACGTTTGGCACGTCTAATCTTTCACATTGTTCTGCAGCACCTATCGCAATAGATAAGGCGCGTTCCAATTTCAATCTTTCAGTATTGCTATGTTTTGTAAGGACCGGATAAATCTTCTGCACACCTAGTTCGGTTGATTTTTGTATCACTAAATCTGTCGCTGTTTTTTTAAGCGGTGCAAATAAAAGCCAAAGATCAGGGGAAAAACTTTGATCTCGCAATTTTTCTGACAGTTTTGCCGTGCCCTTATTTTTACCCAAACTATCAAGGGTCGCAACCCATTCCCCGTCACGACCATTAAACAATATGATATCTACACCAACTTGAAGGCGCAAAACAGAACGTAGATAATGCGCTTGCGCCTTATCTAATTCTACAGAAGTGGCTGAAATCAAATCCACATCTACATATAATCTTGTTTCTGCTTTGGGTGTCATTTCATTTACCTGAAAAATAATTTTGCATTTCTACCCTTAATAAATATGAAATACAATGAAGAA
>CBFCZA010000395.1:0-2643 GCA_965602285.1 uncultured Curvivirga sp.
AATAATTAACTAACGAACCAATGCCCCGCACCATTTCTACACATGGTTTGGGTAGCATGGCTTTTTTCGCCATCCACAATTGATTCAATCATAAGGTCTCGACAAATTCTACCTTGTTGATCAAGGAACGTTCGAACGGGTGTAAAGCGCCCCATCGTTTCTTCTTCACTTGGTTGCCAAGTTAAAGTTTCACCCGTCGTGCTTTCGGTTAAACTTCGATAGATGGTGCCTTCCATTTCTTTGCGTTCCCATTTGGTGGCTTCATCCATGATTCGAGAACCAGCAGCAGCGCCACCAACAGCACCCAACATCGTCATGATCCATTGGCTAGTCCCTGCCCCAGCAAAGTTATAGGCAAGAACACCACCAACTAACCCGCCAAGGGCAGCACCATTTGCCATCTTATCCTCACGTGAATCAATACCAGTCACACAGCCAGATACTAAAAGGCTTGCCCCAACAAGCGCACTTAACTTCAACATCATTAATTTCTTCAGTAGCATAATAACCCTCCTGATTTCTGGGTAAATCCAAAAATACAGATTAATCCTTATTATCATTTATCCCATAATAAGCAATTTTCGGGCCGTTTTCAATAAATGGCGTAATTTAGCCATTTCAAAAGAATATCAAGCTCACTATTCGCAACCCCAACCCAATAGAAACATTGAAAAAATATTCTTTCAAAGACACTCAGGAAGAATTTGCCTATCCTAAAGGGACAAGGTATGAATAAGCATAAAGATTTGGATCAATAATCATCCCAAAACCAACATAAAGATAGACGCACGTGACGAAAAAAGAATCAGATAATTCAAATATGTATAAACGCATTTGGCGCAATTATATGCGACAGCATCTCGGTAAGATTATGCTTGCGTTTGTATTCATGGTTATCGTTGGATTAAGCACAGGTGCAACCGCCTATTTATTAGAACCTACCCTAGATGAAATCTTCATTAATAAAAGAAAAGATCTTATCTGGTTTATTATGGTTAGCTATTCTTTGGTTTTCATGGTGAAAGGCACAGCCAGTTTCATCCAAACCATTCTATTATCAAAAGTCAGTCTTAACTGTGTTCGTATGATGCAAGAAGAGATGTATGAATCGCTTCTTATTTCCGATCTACAATTCATGCATAACGAAGGTACCGCAAAACAGCTTAGCCGCTTTACAACTGATGTAATTAAACTCCGCCAAGGAATGGAGCAAGTTCTAACTGGTGGTAAGGATACATTCACCATCATCGCCTTGATCGGCTTGATGTTTTATACCAATTGGCAGCTTTCTATTGCGGCCTTTATATTCTTCCCTTTAGCTATCTTTCCAATCAAACGAATAGGTAAACGCCTACGTAAAGTTTCAAAAGAGAACCAGCAAGAAATTGCACAAATGACATCTGTGTTAGATGACTCCCTTAAAAACTTGAGACAATCAAAAGCCTATAACCAACAAGATTATGAGCTTAAACGTGGCATCAAAGTTTTCGATAAAAGTCTACTTCTCTTTTACAAAGCCATTAGAACTCGTGCCTTAAGTGCCCCCATATTGGATAGCTTAAATGGCATTACCATGGCGATTGTCATCGGTTGGGGCGGCTTTATCATCATCCGGGGCGATATGAGTGTTGGGGCTTTCATGACCTTCTTTGCTGCAGCGGGATTAGCCTATCAGCCAGTTAGAAGTCTTTCTAATCTTTGGGCATCTGTTCAAGAGGCAATGGCAGCAGCAGAACGTATTTTCTACATCATCGACACAAAACCAGAAATTTCAGATAAACCTGATGCAGAAATATTAACCAGTCACGATGGTAATGTTTCCATCAACAATGTATCCTTTGCCTATAACAAAGGCGAAGAACAAATCCTGACGAACTTGAATATAGAGGCATCTTCTGGGCAAACGGTGGCACTTGTTGGGCCAAGTGGGGCAGGAAAGTCCACAGTTTTAAACCTAATCCCCCGATTTTATGACGTATCAAAAGGCAGCGTTTCCATCGATGGACATGATATTCGGGACGTTACATTACATAGCCTTCGTGACAAGCTTGGGCTTGTGTCTCAGGAAACAGGCCTATTCAATGACACCATTAGAGCCAACATCCTTTATGGTCGCCCAGACGCCCCCGAAGACGATGTGATTAGGGCTGCTAAATCCGCCTCTGCCCATGATTTTATTCTCGATCTACCTGATGGCTATGACACTATGGTAGGGGAAATGGGTATCAAATTATCTGGCGGGCAACGCCAGCGTATCTCTATTGCGCGCGCTATGTTGAAAAATGCACCTATTCTCTTACTGGACGAAGCAACCTCAGCATTAGACACAGAATCTGAACGTAATGTTCAATCAGCATTGGAAACATTGATGAAAGGGCGTACGACAATAGTCATTGCCCATCGCCTTTCCACAATTATCAATGCTGATAAAATATATGTCATGGACAAAGGACGCGTTATTGAAGAGGGAAGCCATCAAGAACTATTGGCGCTCAATGGTCTATATAGCAACCTTCATTCGTTGCAAAAAACCAGTGACCAACCAAGCGCTCGAAATGAGAAACCTGAAATGACTAAAGGATAACGGCCTAGGTCATGAAACTGTCTAAACTTACAAAGCCCATCCTCAAATCCAACGCCAGC
>CBFCZA010000396.1:0-2630 GCA_965602285.1 uncultured Curvivirga sp.
GATTGGGGAAGCCCAAGTCCTTGGTCAAATGAAAGAATCTTATTCAGATTCCCAAACTGATGAAGCAATCGGCGCGGAACTTGATCAATTATTACAAACAGCCTTTAATCTTGCAAAACGTGTAAGAAGCCAAACCAAAATTGGCGAAGGGGCTGTCTCTATTGCGTCAGCTGGTGTGAAGTTAGCCCGTGATCTTCACGGTGACATTACAAAAACACGTGGATTAATTTTCGGATTAGGCGAAGCAGGGCAAGTCTTACTTGAACAATTTCACGCATCAGGCATGAACGAATGGATGCTTTCAGGCACATCACGTCGCACAGAAAGATACGCCAAACGATTAGGCTGTCATTTTGTGCCAGAGGATAAACTTGCACCCCAACTTGAAAGCTGCGACATATTGGTAACAGCCTCTGGTATAGGTCGATTTTTATTAGATGCGGCGGCCTTCAAAAAGCTAATGTCAGCAAGGCGCTTCAAACCTCTTCTTATTATTGATTGTGCGGTCCCACATGATATAGATCCATCCATAGACAAAATGACGGGAATTTTTCGATATCAAATCGAAGATTTAGAACGTTTAGCAGAACGCGGACAAACAGATAGAGAAAAAGAAGCTGATCAAGCGCGCGCTATGGTCAAAGAAGCCGTTATTGAGTATAGACGCAGCCTAGCAGAAAAAGATGGTATCCCTGCCCTTGTGGGTTTACGAGAACATTTTGACAAGACCCGCCAAACTGTTCTAGAGGAACATGGACAATTGGATGCAACAGAAGCAACCAGATTGTTAATTAATAGATTATTACATCGCCCCAGCGAAGCGCTACGTGAAATGGCTGCTGCGGGGGAAGGTGCTGACATTAAAGACTGGATCACAGTCAACCGTGTATTAGAACAACTCTTCACCCTTAGCGATTATAACGCCGGAGAGAGTGATACTAATGAAGACAACAAAAACGAGGAGAATAACCCATGAGCTGGACACATAGACTGGATCGCGTCCTTGCCAGACATCAAGAGTTATCGGACACTTTAGCCTCTGGTCAAGTTGCCCAAGATCAAATTGCTATTCTTTCAAAGGAATTTGCAGATCTAACTCCTATTGTTGAAACCATTCAAAACTACCGTTCTACAGAACAAGAAATGGCAGACCTTCAAGAAATGTTACAAGACCCTGATCTTGATGCAGAGATGAAGGAAATGACAGAAGATGAACTTCAAGAGCTCAAAGAAAAGCTGCCTTTACTTGAAAAAGATATGCAACTTGCCCTACTGCCAAAAGACGAAGCAGATAGCCGCAACGCAATCTTAGAGATCCGTGCAGGTACCGGTGGTGATGAAGCAGGCTTATTTGCTGGCGACCTACTTCGCATGTATCAACGCTACGCCTCTGCCCAAGGTTGGAAAGTCGACCTTATCGAAGAAAGTGATAATGGCGTTGGCGGTTATAGTCAGGTTGTAGCTAATATCACTGGTACTGATGTGTTTAAGCGTATGAAATATGAATCTGGGACTCATCGTGTTCAACGGGTTCCCGCAACAGAAAGCGGTGGTCGCATTCATACATCTGCCGCAACGGTCGCCGTTCTTCCAGAAGCACAAGATGTGGATATCGAAATTAATAATGCAGACCTTCGTATTGATACTTATCGTGCCCAAGGGGCTGGTGGTCAGCATGTAAACACCACAGATTCCGCCGTTCGTATTACGCATATTCCTACAGGTGTGGTTGTTCAATGTCAGGACGGGCGTTCCCAACATAAAAACAAAGACAAGGCGATGAAGGTCTTACGTGCACGCCTTTATGAAGTGAAGCGAGAAGAAATAGACAGCGAACGTGCAGAAAGCCGTAAATCTCAAGTGGGTTCTGGTGATCGTTCTGAACGCATTCGTACCTATAACTACCCACAAGGTCGGGTGACAGACCATCGTATCAATTTAACCCTCTATAAACTTGATCAAATGATGGCAGGAGAGGCCGTTGATGAAGTTGTAGATGCTCTGATCCTAGATGAACAAACAGCACAATTGGCTGATTTTGCTGAGGGTGGCAACTTTTAATGAATTGGGGAGAGGCCCAAACACGCGCAGAAGCAAAACTATCAGAAGCTGAATTACCTTCTGCGCGCCAAGATGCCCGCATACTATTGGCGTATCATTGTGATGTTACTGCCTCTATCATCATGGCCTTTCCAGAACGTACACTCGAACAAGAAAATGATTTTTGGAAACTTATTGATCGTCGAATGCATAACGAACCTGTTTCCCATATCATTGGCATGCGCGAATTCTGGAGCCTTCCCTTCAAGGTCACAAAAGATGTATTAGATCCACGACCAGATAGTGAAACATTAATAGAAGCCGTCTTACAGAAAATCAAAGATACATCCCTGCCCCTTGAACTTATTGACTTTGGCACAGGAAGCGGTTGCCTCCTTCTTTCCTTGTTAACTGAATTACCTAACGCAAAAGGTACAGGGGTGGATATTTCAAACGCCGCCTTGGATATAGCGCGCGAAAATGCAATGGCCCTAGATCTAACGACAAGAACAGAGTTTATCCTGTCCAATTGGGATGAGAAGATATCATCACAATATGACATCTTAATATCTAACCCACCCTATATTACA
>CBFCZA010000397.1:0-2626 GCA_965602285.1 uncultured Curvivirga sp.
TGTAGCTTAATCCATCCTTTCTCTTAATGAAGTCACTTGAATTATCTTTACCGTCGATTGATCCAAATGCAGCACGCGCCGGTGGGCAGTTTTGCACCATCGGCTGCAATTTCTCTTTCACCCAATTTCGGGCAAGCTTCTCTGTTGGCAACACATACATAAACGCTGTGGAAGTTAAGCAAGTCGTGCCTAACAAAAACACCATAGCAATGATGGTCCCACCACTTTGGGCGGACTTCTTAACATAAACCTCTTCACAAGGATCATCTGGCTGTAACCAACCTAAAACCTTTTCCCAAACGGGAAATGTTTCTCTTCGATAAGGACCAAGAAACGATGATCCTGTTTTAAAAGTAATATTTTCCTCTGCCCATTCCGTAAAATTAATGGGTGGTGGTGGTGTTAATACCCTCGCCGATACTTCCGCGACCAGCTGTTTGGGATGACGAAGAAGAATGTTCATGTGTATCCTCTTCCGTAAATTCTGGTAACTCTTGGGCAAGGCCTTCCTGTGCCTTTTGCATGCGCACCCGTGTTTCTGAAAACAACTGACGAAGCTTATTGCGATAAATCACAGGATCAGCATCAACACATTCCACAGCCAAACGCTGACCCCATGTTTGAAAATCACTTTCAATTAATTGAATTATTTCAGAAAGAGTCTCTCCAACTAAAGTGGCTACATCACTGGTCCGCATGTAAATGCCATTTCGTAAACGGTCTTCCTCAGCTGCTTTCTTCAATTCGTATTTGGCTTTCGCCAACCGAATATCTTCATATTGAGTTTTAATAGAATTTGTCTCTGGAACAGGAACCGAAGACGGCTCTTGCTCAACAGTCTGTGAAAGTAAATCACCACCTGACCCGTTTATCGGTACCGATACACTTGATACATCCTTGCCATTAATCAAACTTTGTAATGGGTCTCTATTCTGATCAAACTGCTCAAAAGCAGGGCCAAACCTAAGTTGTTGTTTACGCCCCGCTGGACCGATCAACGCATTCCCAGAAATAATTCCATCACTGCAAAGCTGTGTAACTCTCGATCGATCAAGATCTAAACGATCTGCAAAATGTGATTTACGAATAAGTTCGTTATATTCACCGCCTGATTTTGACGCATCCCAACCTTCAGGCACAGGCAATAAGACATCTGTCATCTTAACAGTCGCCATATTTCCATAACCTTTTGATAAAATGTAGTTTTGTTTAATCCAACTGTTGAATTGTTTAGGCTCTCAAAATCCTATCCAGCCACGAAACCCTCGCGCCGCATAATCCCCGTATGGTGGGGGTGGGGGTCAGGGAGGACCCGCAAGTTTTGCGTAGGGGTTAGGGGATAGTTTTACCGATAATTGTCATCGTAAAGCACTTACTGTCCAAAAGAAAAACCCCAGAGCGCCGATTAAGATGCTCTGGGGTTCGTTCATAGTTTTCTGATTGTTTAATCCCTACAAAATCACTGTCGGATGGTCAACAATTAATTCCAAGGATTAATCAACACCTCTCTTTCGACATAAATAAATCTATTTAAAATCAATTCGTTAGATTTTATAATTTTGTTGAATTTGTTGAAAGATATAGCCCAAGATTGATAAACAAAACGGTCTTGTTTAACCAAATCACGATCATAGTCTAAACAAAAGCAGGGCGTAAAAGAAGGCCGCCGCGTCACAGAATTAGTAATATAAGCCCCAATCCATCGACCTTGCTTCGCATTTCTAGAGACCCCTGTGATTTTCAGTGGTTTTTTATCAAATCCTGATATTTTATCACCTGCCTCTACCTCATTCCAATCGCAAGGCACCCATTGAGGAGGTGGCGCATCCGTCCAATCAGGGCAACTTCCCTCAAAAGCATATTTTTCTAATAAATCAGGATAATCAATCTGCTTCAATGCAGCCAAGACCTCTTCAGCAACAGGTGAAATAACAGCAGAACCAGCATGACTTGAACGATCAACCCGTGCCCCAAGTTCAGCAATCGCCACCAAACCCACCATCTGCGAACCAACATTTGCTGGACCTTTGATGTTTCTCAATGATCCATCAGGTCCAGACGAAGCAGCAACAGCACGCGCCTCTTCTAACGCCCAAAGGATTAGACTTTCTGGGGTCATAGAGACCTTTTCCTGTTCACAGCCAACCAATTTTGTAAGCTTTGGCAAACCTGAATTTTGAGTGATCATGCCACCTTCCCTCCCTGTTCAAGTTGGCGTATTTCCACCGCTGCGGCTTCTTTGGTTGGGGTGGTTTCTTGAAAAATATCTTCAAGCCATATCCCATTCATCATAAATGCAGAAAGCCTTGCATGTCTTTGTTTTTGCTTGGGTGTTAGATGACCAAACGGATCAGGCTGGTTCGTTTCAAGCATATCCAAAACCGCCTTTTCAAAATATTTAGGGGTGGTGATATCATTCCCCCGACCTTGAGCATTTTCCGCAACTTCTTCTACCTTGCAGATAATTAAATCAACAGCTTCGGAAATTCCTACAGCCCCTCTCTTGCCAAGCCATGCCGCCGCTGACTTAAACGCCATTGGTCCGCGACTGGCTTGACGTACATCATCACGCCAACCACAGACCGCTGCCATCGCATCACGGATCTGCTTTGCCCCTGCAATTTCT
>CBFCZA010000398.1:0-2618 GCA_965602285.1 uncultured Curvivirga sp.
CATATTTGGTAAGATCTAAATAAATCACCTATATCTGTGCTCTTTTGTCGGTGATTTCATGAAAGACGATAAATTCGATTTGCTTGTCTCCATTCTGGAGGACCTGGAGAAGGAGGATATTAATAAATCAGATCTAGAACATGCTATTTCTGATTTTTCCTCTAGAGAACGTAGATACGGGGCCGTTTCTTGTGAATAAAACTATTCCAGAACCTCAACAGAAAAAAAGTGATAGGTGGACTGATTTACCTACGCGCATTATTTCTGCATTGGTTATTTTACCCGTTTCTCTTGGGTGCATATGGGCTGGGGGAGATATATTCCTAATCTTCTTAACAGCCTTGTCATTATTTTGCTCTTATGAATGGTGTCGTATTAGTGGGTTAGGTTCTTCAATACGTTTAACTATTTTGTTTTGGTTTTGTATTCTACTTAGTTTTGCCGTTTTGAAAGAATATAATTCTTATTTGAGCTATATAGTCCCTGTCGTGGCTACGATAATAATGTATGCGGTTAGCCATAAAAAGGGGCGTGGTAACGCAAGCCTAGCCGCATTTGGTATTCCGTATTTACTTTTAGCCTTTATTACTTGCTACTATTTACGTGATTCTGATCAAGGTGTATGGAACCTTGCGTGGTTGGTGGCGATGGTGGTTGCTACTGACATTGGTGCATATATGTCTGGACGAACATTTGGTGGCCCAAAGATTGCTCCTAAAATCAGCCCTAAGAAGACATGGGCTGGTTTAATTGGTGCTATAGTAGCTTCTTTATGTGTAACTGAGTTATTTATCAGGTATGATTTTGCTTTTGATACTGCGTTACTAAGTTATTTGACAGCTGTTTTAATCCCTGTGGTTGCTCAGGCTGGGGATTTCCTTGAGTCATGGATGAAACGACGCGCTTCAATCAAAGATTCAAGCTCTTTAATTCCAGGTCATGGTGGTTTCTTGGACCGTTTAGATGGTTTTTTAGCGGCGTTACCAATTTTTACTTTATTAAAATCATTTTTGTAGAAAACCTTTATGGCTCTTATTTCTAAAAAAACTGTTACAATTCTTGGTGCAACGGGATCTGTGGGTTCTAGTACAATAGATTTAATTCGCCGAAATTCTGATGATTATGAAATCGTTGCATTAACTGCGAATAAAAATGCCCATGAATTAGCAAAGCTTGCTCGTGAATTTGAGGTTAAGTTCGTTGCTGTTTCAGATGACGAACATTATTCTACTCTTAAAGAATTATTAGTAGGAACTGATTGTGTAGTTGCCTCAGGACCACAATCAATTATTGAAGCCGCAGCTATGGATTCAGATTGGCTTATGTCATCAATTATGGGAGCTGCTGGTTTAGAACCAACATTAACAGCTATTCGACGTGGCGCAGAAGTGGCCTTTGCTAACAAAGAAACCCTAGTTTGTGCTGGGGAATTAATGTTGGAAGAGCTAAAAAATTCAAAAGCAAAACTTCTTCCTGTTGATTCCGAGCATAATGCTATTTACCAAGTTTTTGAATCAGACCATGTATCTTCAATAGTTAAGTTGCACCTTACTGGGTCTGGTGGCCCTTTTAGAACCTTATCAAAAAAGGAAATGACCTCAGTCACGCCTGAACAAGCTATTAAACACCCCAATTGGTCGATGGGCGCAAAGATTTCGGTCGATTCTGCTACAATGATGAATAAAGGGTTGGAATTAATAGAGGCATGTTATCTTTTTGATATGCCGGAAACTAAAATTGATATCCTTGTGCACCCACAATCTATTATCCATTCAATGGTTGAGTATAGTGATGGCTCTGTATTGGCACAATTAGGCTCCCCTGATATGAGAACGCCTATTGCCTATTGCTTATCTTGGCCTGAACGAATGACTGCACCCGTTGAGAAACTAGATTTTGTAAAACTTGCTAGGTTAGATTTTGAAGCACCTGATGCGGAGAAGTTTCCTGCTTTGAAATTAGCTCGCATGGCTGTGAAAGAAGGAATGGGGCGTCCTTCAATTTTGAATGCAGCGAATGAAATTGCTGTTGATGCTTTTTTGCATGGCAAGATTGGTTTCTTAGACATCGCTCATCTTGTTGAGGATACATTAAACAAAATACCATCACGGCAACTATCAGACATTGCCTCTGTTATTGATTTAGATATTGAAACTAGAAGTATTTCAAAAGATCTTCTATTGAAATTTAAATTATAATTACCAGTTAATACTATTCATTATAGTCTTTCTAAGTAGAAAAAGGTTTAATTTTATGGACTCATTCTTTGCATCAATTGGTTATGGTAATTTTATTATCGTACTTGGCGTTTTAATATTTGTGCATGAAATGGGACATTATCTAGTTGCCCGAATTTGCGGGGTACGAATTGAAGTTTTTTCTATTGGATTTGGAAAAGAAATTTTTGGTTGGAATGATAAACATGGCACCCGTTGGAAGGTAGCGCTTATACCTTTGGGGGGGTATGTGAAAATGTTCGGGGAAAAAGATGGATCAAACCCTGGAGAAGACAACTCGGTACCGAAAATCCTAAGTGATGCTGAAAAGTCAGTTTCCTTTGCTTATAAATCTTTATTCCAAAGATCCGCAATTGTAGCAGCAGGTCCTTTAATTAACTT
>CBFCZA010000399.1:0-2614 GCA_965602285.1 uncultured Curvivirga sp.
ATCAATTTGTTCTAACCAAACTGTTTTACTTTTAGTTTCAAGGCCTGTTGATCGAAGAAATGATTGTTGGGCATTATATCATTCAATAATACATGATCCTTTTTTGGAACATCAAGTAGATAAAGATGCCTATAATTATATAAAATCTAAAAATATTGATATTCCTTATACTATGATGGGTGTGCAGTTTGTGAAATCTGATGAAAGTAAGTATATTGATGTATCTTATAGCTTTAACCCGAAACTTCGTGGCTTCAAAGATGAAAAAAATATTTTGGGCTGGTCAAAAAGTAAATGGTACAAGCACCGTATTTTTCGGATTAACCCAGATAATGAACCGCGGAAAGAATATATTGATGAATTAATTCTTTGGGCAGAAGAGTGGGATAGTCTTGTGGATCTTGGCTTTAACGGAGAGTTAATTACACCCTAATAATTTATAGAGGAATGAAGAAGAATCTATTTTTACTGATGTTCCTTCTATTTCTCTACCGCATAATTAATAGATAACCTCATTCAAAATTGCTTACTTCTTGTAGTTTCTGGTTTGATTGCTACAAGTTAGGGTAAGGTTTAAACGAGAAACACGAGAGAAATAGCACACATGACACAGGCCAAAATTTGCGGATTAAAAACACCAGAGAGCATCCATGCGGCTGTTGAGGCGGGTGCGGACCATATTGGTTTGGTTTTTTTTGAGAAAAGCCCACGTAATGTGTCTATTGGTGAGGCCGCGATGTTGGCGTCTCGTATTCCATCGCATGTGAATATTGTGGGCTTGTTCGTGAATGCAGATGACCAATTCATTAATCAAGTGATAGAGGCTGTGCCTTTAGATATATTGCAACTTCACGGAAGCGAGCCTGTTGAACGGGTGGTGCAGCTTAAACAACATACGGGCCGTGATATCATGAAAGCCATCGGTATTCGCGAAGAAGCAGACCTTGCCACCATTTCCCAATATGAACCCGTGGTGGATTGGTTGTTATTTGATGCAAAACCACCAAAAGACGCCCCACTTCCCGGTGGAAATGCCGTGGCTTTTGATTGGACGTTGTTAGAGGGTAAAACATGGTCGAAACCATGGATGTTGGCGGGGGGCTTAAATCCTGACAATGTGAAGACCGCCATTCGACTAACCGGTGCCCCTTGTGTGGATACATCGTCCGGCGTTGAAGATACACCCGGCGTAAAAAGCGCCCAAAAAATCCGTGAATTTGTGAAGGCTGTGAAATCAGTTTGATTTTACGTATGTGGTTTAGTTTTCCAGTAAAGTGAAGACTTGTTCTGCACTTCCATTACGTAATTTTGTGAAGAACTCTTTCCCTGTCATTTTTGTTGGTATTGTTTGGCTATTAGCATAAATCCAGTAACCTATAGGTTTATCCTGATAATCAGAAAAGCCTGATGATACTTTAAAAAATATACCTTTGGGCGTTTTGTTTGGTGTTGCACACCAGCTTTTGTTGGGGGACAGATATTTAAAACAGATTTTTGTTTGGAATATTTGATATTTAAACCCAAATTGGGCAATGCCATTGTTAAAATTGACCAATGAACCATCAGGAAAAAACCATTGTTCAAATGGTTGGCCGCGTGCACTTTTGCCTATTAAGATATGAGGTTTTGCTAGCCATGACTTTATCGCATTGGCTGACATCTCTATGTAGTAAGGAGGTGTTTTATCTGAAGGAACTTCCAAATTTAATTTGTGAGCCACGTGATTGTCGATTTGTTGATAAGGTAGAAGTGCTGGATTAAGAGGGGTATCGCCTATTATTAAATTCTTAAAACTTAATTGGTAATTTGGATCTAAATTTTTATAACTGAGGTTATAATTTGGATCTTGAGTAGTTTGGCATGCTTGGAGGAGAAGGAATGCTAATAAGGAAATGACTTGTCTATATTGTTTCATTCAGGTGGTTCCCTCTATAGAGTGATGCCGAAAAGTTGAAATATAATATTTATTTCTATCTATTGGTTTTTATTTGGAAAAATTATTAGGGTCAAATATTTTTACCAATTTTGTTCTTTTGGGCGAGCCCTTTGGTTTAGGCAGAAATAAAGGCTTAGATAGGCGGTGAAAAATTTGTTCTTATTTTATTGGTCGAGTGATCAATGAAAAGAACAAAAAATAAGCCTATAAGCCGCACGATTCCTCTTGTTTAGACCTTTTTCCTGAATTAATATTTAGCTTAAGATATGATGAAATTCACCCTTGGAAGGGTTATGTTTAAGGATAAAGAGTATGACATCTGCAACGACGGATACAGGTGCTGAGGGCCTCAATAGTTATTCTACTGGGCCGGATGAAGATGGAAATTTTGGTATATTTGGAGGCCGCTATGTGGCGGAAACCTTGATGCCACTTATTTTGGACTTACAAGCAGCTTATGATGAGGCACGTTTAGATCCAGAATTTGACAAAGAGCTTAAATACTACCTTAAACAATATGCAGGGCGTCCTAATCCGCTTTATTTTGCGAAACGCCTAACCGAAGAACTAGGGGGGGCAAAAATCTATCTTAAACGTGAAGAGCTTAACCATACAGGCAGTCATAAAATTAATAACGTGATGGGCCAAATATTGTTGGCGCGTCGCATGGGCAAAAAA
>CBFCZA010000400.1:0-2561 GCA_965602285.1 uncultured Curvivirga sp.
ATGGATCCTCGTGGGCAAAATATGGCGCGCTTAGCTTGGAAGCACCTTCAGTTCAACCCAGGCGCCGATGTCTCCATGTTGAATGCCATCATTCATACAATCATTGATGAAGACCTTACGAACAAAGAGTTCATAAAAAATCGTGTTGATAATTTTGATGCTGTGAAAGAAAAAGTAAAAGACTTCACGCCAGAAAAAATGTCAGAAATTTGCGGCATTGACCCTGAAACTTTACGCGAAGTAGCCCGGGCTTATGCAAAAGCCGATAAATCAATCATCTTCTGGGGTATGGGTGTTTCTCAACATATTCATGGAACAGATAACTCTCGCTGCTTGATCACAATGGCAATGATCACCGGACAAATTGGTCGTGATGGTACTGGATTGCATCCCTTACGTGGTCAAAACAATGTGCAAGGGGCCTCTGATATGGGCCTTATTCCAATGTTTTACCCTAACTATAAATTTGTCGACAATGACGATATTCATAAGAAGTATGAAGATTTCTGGGGTACAAAACTAGATAACAAGCGTGGCTTGACAGTTGTGGAAACAATGGACGCAATACATGCAGATGAAGTTCAAGCTATGTATATCATGGGTGAAAACCCCGCGATGTCTGATCCGGACGCATATCACGCACGTGGGGCTTTGGCGAAGTTAAAGCATCTTGTGGTTCAAGACATCTTCATGACGGAAACAGCATTCCACGCGGATGTTATTTTACCCGCAAGTGCATTCCAAGAAAAATGGGGAACCTTCACGAATACAGATCGTAAAGTTCAACTTGCGCGCCCTGCCCTCGACATGCCCGGTGACGCACAACAAGATTGGTGGCTTATACAAGAGCTTGCTAATCGCCTTGATCTTGGCTGGTCCTATGAGCATCCAAAAGATATTTATGCAGAACTTTGTCAGGTTATAGACCCGATGAAAGGCATTACATGGGAGCGTCTAGAAAAACAAGAATCAGTTACTTATCCTTGTGCAACTGAAGAAGAACCTGGTGATGCTATTATTTTTGTCGATAATTTCCCAACAGAATCTGGGCGCGCAAAACTAATTCCAACAGATTTAGTTGCACCAGCAGAAGTTCCGGATGATGAATACCCAATGGTTCTGACGACAGGCCGCCTACTTGAACATTGGCACACTGGTGCAATGACACGTCGTTCTACCGTTCTAGACACATTAGAACCTGAAGCAGTGGTTCACATTCACCCTGCGTTCATGGCAGAACAAGGAATCGAACCGGGCGACATGGTGAATGTACATACACGTCGTGGATCTATAAATGTGAAGGCACGCATGGATCGTGATGTAACAAAGGGAATGTTGTTTGTACCGTTCTGTTTTGCAGAAGGCCCTGCAAATATGTTAACGAATCCAAAACTTGATCCATTTGGTAAAATTCCAGAATTTAAATATTGCGCAGCTCGCCTAGAAAAAGTTTCTATAGCAGCTGAATAAAGCATTCTAAAATAAAGTATTTAGAAAAATACTGAGTTTGATTTAAATCAAAGAACTGAAAGTAAAAAGTTCATAATATAATTAAGACAGCAGGGAGACATTTCTTTTTTCTGTCCTTAAATCCATCCACTTAGCCCGGAGATTATTTCTTCGGGTTATTTTTTAAAATAATAAAGCGCCACTTTTATCAAGTAGCTCTTTAAAATAAGTATATGGTTTCTACTTTTCCCAAGGTGGAACAGGATTAAATTTCTCAACAAGGAAGTCCACAAATGACCGCAACTTAGGGGATAAATGTCGACGCGAAGGATAAACTGCATGAATAGGAATTTCTATATCACGATAATAATCCGTTAGAACACGTACAAGACGTCCCTCTGCCACTTCTTTTGCGACAAGAAACTCAGCTAAGCGTGCGATACCTGCTCCTTCAACTACCATATCATAGATAGTTTCGCCGTTATTGGCTGAAAAATTACCCTTTGGATCAACAGGGTAATCTTCACCATCAACCTTAAAAATCCAATAATTCAAACTGGGCATAGAAAAGAAGGTAAGACAATTATGATCTACCAAATCTTTTGGATGCATAGGTGTTCCGTGCTTTTCAATGTATTCAGGGGATGCAACGATCGCTCTTTTGCTACGCGCAAGAAAGCGGGCAACCATACTAGAATCTTCTAATTCCCCAAAACGAATAGCGGCATCAATACCTTGTTCCACCAAATCTACGATACTGTCTGTCTTTATAAGTTCTATTGATACATCAGGATAGCGCTCTAGAAACTCTGCTAAGAGTGGCGTGATTTGTTGGCGCCCAAAGGCAACCCCTGTTGTAATACGCAAACTACCACGAGGTGACGCATGTGACTGAGTAACAACAGATTCTGCATCTTCAATATCAGTTAGAATTGTACGGCAGCGCTCAAAAAAACCTTTACCCTCAGGCGTAAGGCTTAAACTACGTGTAGTTCGATTTATCAGGCGTGTACCTAAACGGTCTTCAAGGCGACCAATCTGCTTACTCACAGCACTAGGTGTTAATGACATAGAACGTGCAGCGGAAGAGAAACCGCCCTCTTCTACCACTT
>CBFCZA010000401.1:0-2559 GCA_965602285.1 uncultured Curvivirga sp.
TACCCGTTATGCACAATCGGTCCGTGAGGTTCTTTCGAAACGTGATGTGGCAGACGCGCGCGCCATTGGCACCAATATAGAAGCAGGCGAAGTTGATCCGGGTTCTCTTTCTTCAGAAAATTTAGATTGGGTAGAAGAAGCTGAACATATTCTAGAGCGCTTAACTGAATCGCCGATGGATGAAGTTAAGTTTTTGGGCAAAAAGGAAATGGATATATTGGTGGATGTATTGGAGCGTCCTGCAGAAATTTCGACATGGGCTCTTTCTTATCTTAGATCTAGGACATTTGGGCAGGGGCAATCGCGCATTTCTCAGGCACTTCGTAATAAAGTTGATGTAAACGCCTTTCAAAACTTGTGCGATGATAGTTCACAGACCACGTATGAAGATCAATTATCTCAATCCTCTAAACTTTCGGAAAATATAAAAAATACTTATTTAGCAAGCCTTTATGTGGCATCGACTTTAAGTGCAAAAGAAAAAAATGAAGAAACAATAGAATTAGATTTCCAAATTATGGGAAAAGCCCGCAAAGCCTTCCATAACATAAGCAGACAAGGATTTCACGATACGGTTCTTGAAACACCAGAAATGGCCCCAGTATTCGAACAGGGCGCAGATTGTCTGGATGCGATTGATAATCGCTATGGCCGTATTGTGAAAGCAATGCAACAAGTGGATATAGAAACATGCTATAATGAGGACAAGCCTCGTTTTGCTGTCAGATTCCACAAAATATATGGAGGGCATGGATGATCATGTCTTGGAATAACTTAAACAAAGAAGAACAACGGGCCGTTGAAGAAAAATTCACAGGCCTGTCCGCTGCTGATGCTATTTACAGGCGCGTGAACGATGAAGATCGGGAACGTCGGTATGGTTTCGGCGATATTTATCAATTTGCAACAGATGCGGCCTTTGAAATGACTTCTGGTTTGCAAGACGCGTTGCGACAGGATGGAAAATTGCAATCTGCCTTAGACCAATTATTGTCATCACGGGTGATTTATCAATTCCCACGTGCCGCCGCCGCAAGTAGTGGTGGGTTAAACAGTCGTGAAGGGGATGGCTTTTCTATTCATATAAAAGAATCCCGTGCAGAAAACGGGCAGGTTTATGTGATTGTAAAAATGGATGATAGTTTTGATACTGAACCTCAAACTTTAATGCTAAAGAATGAACAAGGAGATTATCTCAAAAAAGGATTACCTTTGTCTGTGGATGGTACATTCCAGTTCTTAGCGGAAGAAGATGAAGAATTTATTCTTTCTCTTCGTGATGCGGGAACAGAGGTCTTTTTGAACTGATGAAAACCCGAATTTACATTGCTACCAGTGAAGGCCCTGCGGTTATTCAAAGTTTGATTGAAGAAGATGCAGAGGTCGCATGTGCTGTTTGCTTGAATGGTTCAACAAAAGCCCTTCCTATCACACGTGATTATAATGCTTTTGTAAGAAAACCTACTGGTGTGATTGAACGCATGACAGGTCATGGGTCGTACCGTTTAGATGTATCCCACCCCATCACCAATGGGGAAAGTTGGCAATTGGGTGTTTATTTAGCCCATGCGCTGGCCCAAAAGGGGGAACTTGCAAGTGATGGTGATGAAGCTGAACGGGTTTGGTTGGTAACGGGGGCAGTATCTGCGCGCGATGAACGGGTACATAGTGTTTCACATATTCAAGCCAAGATCGATTTAGCACGAGAAATTTTAATAAAAGCTAAGTTCGCAGGGGCCAATATTGCTTATATTTTACCGGCTGTGGATATGGGACAATTAGAAAATGCCCATGCCGTCCCTACCATACCAGTAGGAAATGCGATGGATCCCTTGCAAGGGCGAAACAAAATTAACCAAAATGAAACCAAGCTCGCCAAAAAAGCAACATTATGGGCTGTGGCGGCTGTGTTTTTGTTGATGGGCGGTGTTTGGGGGAATTCACAAGGTTTATTTGATATAGCGATCCCAGCATCAAAACCTTCTAACGCCGTGGTTGAAGATGTGTCTAAGATGGCTTCCGCTGATATCAAAAAAGAAATAGAAATAACAAAGACAACTGAAGCTTCATCCGTTCAGGCAGAAGTTTTAGAAACAGCGATAGAGGACAAGGTATTACCAATTGATCTTTCATCGGCTTTTGAAATAAGCGTTATGAAGCTTTCCCCTGCGGATGGAAAAACATGCGCTGGTCGGGCGCTTAGAAATTCGGCACTAGATGCTCAACTTATTTCCTCCCCATGGAAGAATGGCCTTGTGGATGATCGGTCTGTTTGTGGCCTAAGGTTTATTTTGGCGAGTAAATTAGAGAAATCTGCCTCAGTTAAATTTTCCATTCGTTCAAGAGAAGATGGGTTGATCAAAAAGTTGGATCAAAAAGAAACCATATCGCCAATAGAAATCTCAGCGGAAAAAACCCATAGCGAAGACGTGATTTTTTCTCTCTATCGATCAGGGGAATATCAATTAGTTGCATCACTGTGGAGTGTTGAAAGTGATGAAAATGGCACAGAAGCTACAGCTTTCACCCAAATGATGCTGTTGAAGCCTTTGATAGCTT
>CBFCZA010000402.1:0-2558 GCA_965602285.1 uncultured Curvivirga sp.
TGAGAGAGTTCTATCTTTTAAAGGGATAGCAAGCTTCTTGGTAAATTCATGATATCGACAATATCACCCTTTTTTGCCTCAGGTGCGAAAGGTGCACGTATGACAAGGGCTTGTGCTTTTGCTAGGCGGGCTAGCATTGAGCTATCTTGTTTAGAATAAGGTGTTGCTATCAACTGTCCCTGATTAGACGTTTCGATGACAGAACGTAAATAATCTTGGCGTTGATCATTTTTTGAAAGATCACATCCTAACACGGCTTTTGATGTTGTATGGAAGCTATCAGCGGGTAAACCTTGCAACTTTGCCAATGCAGGTGCCATGAAAATGATAGAGCAAACTAAAGTTGAAACTGGGTTTCCCGGCAAACCTAACATTGGTGTTCCATTCAGACGCCCAAAAATAAGCGGCTTTCCGGGGCGCATAGCAATTTTATAAAAGGAAATATCTAAGCCGCTCTCACCAAGAACAGAACGAATAAGGTCGTGTTCCCCAACAGAGGCCCCGCCGGTTGTGATTAGGAGATCAGCAGAGCTAGCACCTTGCACCATATTACGAAGGCTTTCAGGAGTATCTTTAGCCACCCCTAATAAAATAGGCTCTCCCCCTAATGTTTTGATAGCCGCTGCTAAACCTAGGCTGTTAGAACTTACAACTTGATTTGGGCCAATTGAATCGCCTGGCATAACCACTTCATCACCAGTGGCAAGGATCGCAACACGAGGTTTTTTATGAACCATGAGCCATGGTCGATTCATTGCAGCAGCAAGAGCAACATCTCTTGCGGTTAATAGACGCCCTTTTTGGAGAAGTATTTCCCCTTCAGAAAAATCTAAACCGGCAGCACGGATAAAGTTACCAGCAGAAGCTCCTTCAACAATGGAAACCTCAAGATCGCTTAGTCTTTCAGCATTTTCCTGCATGATGACACAATTAGCCCCTTTTGGTACGGGGCCACCTGTGAAAATTCTAACAGCTTCACCAGCATTAACTTCCGCATCATAAGAACCACCAGCAGGGGCGGCACCAACTAGTTTTAATGTAACTGGCGTGTTAACAACATCTTCTGCCCGCAAAGCATAGCCATCCATTGCCGAAACATCAGAAGGAGGTTGTGTGCGTCGTGCGATTAAATCTTCAGCCAAAACCCGGCCAATGGCCTCTGTTAAGGGGATTTGTTCTGCTGCAAGGGCAGCAAGATCTTTTAGGATATTGTCTTGTGCATCTTTTACGGAAAGCATGAATGAAAACCTTTTATGAAACCGCGTTATAATCGCCTGATTTTCCACCTGATTTATGAACAAGGTGAATATTCGTTATCCGCATAGATTTTTCTGCAGCTTTAAGCATGTCATAGACGGTTAGGCCCGCAACGGAAACTGCTGTTAATGCTTCCATTTCCACACCTGTTCGACCCTTTAATTTACATGTAGCCTCAATATCAACGGCACTATCAGCATTATTTAAAGCCAAAGTCACTTTGACGGAAGTCAGGGCGAGGGGGTGGCATAAAGGAATTAAATCTGGCGTCTTCTTAGCGCCCATAATACCTGCGATTTGTGCAACGGTTAAGGGGTCACCTTTTTTTACATTGCCGTCTTGAATTAAAGCAAGTGTCTCTTTTGACATGAGAACCTGCCCACGTGCTGTTGCACTGCGTTCTGTGATATCTTTAGGCGATACATCAACCATGATCGCATTACCGTCAGAATCAATATGTGTAAGTTCAGACATGTCGTTATTTCTTTCTATTAAACAGTACCAAGCAATGTTTTTGTTGCTGTGCAAACATCTTCTTTACGCATGAGGGATTCCCCAACGAGGAAGCAATTAGCTCCAATTTTTGACATACGTACAAGATCGTCATGTGTATGAAGGCCACTTTCTGCCACAAGTAAGCGGCCATCAGATAGCGCTTTATCTGCAAGTGTTTCTGTTGTCGCCAAATCGATTTCCATCGTTTTCAAATTACGATTATTTACCCCAATAAGAGGTGATTTAAGATGCATCGCTTGTTCCAGTTCTTTTTCGTTATGAACTTCGATTAAAACATCCATATCCAATTCAAATGCAAGTGCTTCTAATTCCATAGCCTGCTCTACATCCAAGCAAGCCATGATAAGCAAAATACAATCAGCACCAATAGAACGTGCTTCATAAACTTGATATGGATCTAGCATGAAATCTTTCCGTAGCACTGGAAGTGACACAGCATGACGTGCGGCTTTAAGATAATCTTCATGGCCTTGAAAATAAGGTTGGTCTGTTAAAATAGAAAGGCATGTAGCCCCACCATTTTCATAGGCTACAGCTAATTCTGCTGGTTGGAAGTCGTATCGTATAAGACCTTTTGATGGAGAGGCTTTTTTGACTTCGGCGATAAGTCCAAATTGGCCTGCGTCACTTTTCTTTTTCAAGGCATCGTAAAAACCACGCACAGGTGCAGCCTGAGCTGCCATATCCATAACATCAATCATGGATAATTCTGATTTGCATTTTTCAATATGGATACGTTTTTTTGCGCAAATCTCTGCTAAAATATCGCTCATTTTATTATTAAC
>CBFCZA010000403.1:0-2547 GCA_965602285.1 uncultured Curvivirga sp.
CCAGCAGCGGCCCCAACATGCCCCGTCACATGTTCTAAAACTTGTGAATAAATATCAGCAGCCCCGTTCACGTCACCTTGTTCGAATATTTCATTGGCCTGTGTCATAGCCGCCTCAACAGGATCAGCAACCTCAGCCCCACCTAGGTTTTCAGCCATAGCAACAAGTTTCTCAACAAACTCGTTAATTTCACTTTCAGGCTTCGCCCCCATAAAACCATCAACAGGTTGCCCACCGGCAAACGCAAATACCGCAGGAATGGATTGAACTTGTAACTGTTGTGCAATAGATGGATTTTCATCAATATTAATTTTAACCATCCGCACAGCACCACCAGCCGCCTGAACAGCAGCTTCCAACGCGGGGCCTAGCTGACGACAAGGACCACACCAAGGTGCCCAGAAATCAACGATAACAGGTTGGGAAAGACTTGATTCCATTACATCCTGTGAAAAAGAAGCATCCGTCGAATCCATTACCAAGTTAGTATTTACGGCAGCATTCGCGCCACTAGTGTTTTCCATTTTTCGTACCTTTAAAATCAATCAATTATTCTGCTGCTTCGGCTTGTTCGCGTTCATGCTCAATTGCCAGCGCCTTAAAATCCAATAGCATTGGGTCATAACCTTCTGCTTTAAGAAATTTCACTAAATCATTCGATGTCACAGCCGTTGTTTTGTCATTTCGTAAAGGGTGCCCATTTACAATTTCCTCTGCCATCAAACCTGTATCCAAGACCACATTCACTCTTTTATCAGTATCGTTAATCACTGCAAACGCCGTAACCGACCCGGGAATAACCCCAAGTACTTCCATTAATAGGTCCGCACTTCCAAAAGAAAGGTTACCTGATGCCCCGAAAACTTTTTTTAACTGTTTCAAATTTATGGGGCAATCTTCATCCACCGTCGCTAACCATATATTTTTCTTCTTATCACGTAAGAAAAGGTTTTTTGTATGACCGCCGGGTAAATCATCGCGATGCCCTTTGCTTTCCTCTACTGTAAAGGCTGCCTCATGAGACACCGTACGGTGAGTAATATTCAATTCATCAAGGCGAGCATATAAATCGTCTTCGGTTTTAGACATGGCTTAATCCTTATCCATAAATTTATACTTCAACAGCATCATTCAATAGGTCATTATCTGAATCGCTTGCGCACATAAATAAAATGCCTTGGTTCATAGGCCGCAAAATTAAAAATATGCATGAAATTGATAACGATTCAACCTTATAAATGCAACAAAACATCATCGAAAAACCTCTTAAAACCTTACAGTTTAGATCCCCATTGATTTTTTTTTGTTAAAAATGAAAAAAGGGGCTTGTCTTGTCCGATTTCATGCGTATTATCCGCCGCACTTGAGGGGGACAACAAACCTTCAAAACGCAGAAGCTAAACGAAACAATTTAGCATAATGCGGGCGTAGCTCAGTGGTAGAGCATCTCGTTGCCAACGAGAATGTCGTGAGTTCGAATCTCATCGCCCGCTCCATGATAAACCCGTCGGACATCCGACGGGTTTTTTCTTTATCTAATTTTCCCCATTAAATCAGCATCTTGAAATATTCAGGCATGGCCTTTGCTTTTCTTCATTTAAGTATTTCATTTCCAGAAGGGAAATCATGAAATAAATTTAATCCGCTCCAGAAGGAATGAAGCAATGTTACATAAACAACAAAATACACGTGAATTCCGTCAAACCATGTGCCAATGGGCAGATGATCATGCTACAGACCGCATATATGGTGAAGAAAGATGGGCACGCTTAGGTAAAAAAGCAGAGAGCCTAAGCAACAGTTGGGATCTATCTGATGAATGGGAAGAATTATCCCCAGAAGATATCGTTACTATTAGCGAATACCACTAATACTGCACAATAATTACTGATTATTTGCAGTTTGATTTGGCATGTTTTGATTAGCGTCTTGTTGCAGGCCAAGATAGCCTTCTAGATGGTGTAATTCATCTGGATAAGAAAAAGATATTTCGCTATCTAAGATTTGATCCAGTGCAAAGTCTGGTCGGTCAATGGCTGTATTTTCAAGTCCGCTGGCAACAATATAAAACATGATGTTATTCACACTACCCGCCAAAGATGTCCATGTTGATTTAGAACGTTGAATCGACTCTAAAGTACCCCACAAGACAAGCGTAGAGCGGCGGCCATACCTCACCTCTACATATCCCGAACGAAAAAGTTCGGCAGATTCCCGATGCACTAATGGTAACAGGTTTTCCATTTCATCTGCTGGTGTAATCCAACACCCAAATTCTGTATCTGTTGGAAATGTATACAACAAGATCCCCCTTCTATTTATGAGAAGGGCCACTTTCATAATTTACGTTAAGAGAATGACCACTTCGCCCCACTAACTTTGCACAGCCAATACGCGAAAGTTAATATCTTACATTTACCATAAAGTACAAAAAAAGCAATAAAATACACGTTCATCAAACCTAAAAACTATAGTTAAAATTGTATCTACCTGAGAAAACTGTGCTTTATGAATGACATAGAAATGAAATCAAGATATGCTCCATTA
>CBFCZA010000404.1:0-2534 GCA_965602285.1 uncultured Curvivirga sp.
TTTCCCGCGAAACTATGGATATCTATGTTCCCTTGGCGGAACGTGTTGGCGTTCGTGATTGGAAAGAACAACTAGAAGAACTAGCATTCACAGAATTAAATCCAGATGCGCGCAGTTCTATTCTCAAACGACTTGATTTCTTGAATAACGAAGAAGGCGGGCTTATTGACCGTGTTATAAAAGAATTACAAAGTCGTATGGATAAAAACGGTATTAAAGCTACTGTTACAGGCCGTCAAAAATCCCCTTATTCCATTTGGCGAAAGATGCAGCGCCAGAATATTGGGTTTGAGCAGCTCTCTGATATTATGGCATTTCGTGTAATCGTAGAAGAAAGCAATGAATGCTATCAGGCACTAGGGGCTATTCACGGTAGTTATACTGTGGTTCCGGGGCGGTTTAAAGATTATGTGTCTTTGCCAAAACCTAATGGTTATCAATCATTGCATACAGGTGTTATTGGCCCAGAAAACCAACGTATTGAAGTTCAAATACGAACAGAACAAATGCATAATATTGCAGAACTTGGTGTTGCTGCCCATTGGCAATATAAAGAAAAAGGCAGCAGTGAACCTGAGGTGAAGCCCGGGGCGCTTGGTAATAAAGAGGGTAGTCAATATCGTTGGATGCGCGACATGTTGGATATCATGTCAAATGCGGCTGGCCCTGATGAATTCCTTGAACATACCAAGATGGAAATGTTTGCAGATCAGGTGTTTATATTTACACCAAAAGGCGACCTTCATGCATTACCACGTGGGGCAACGCCAATTGATTTTGCTTATTCTGTGCATTCCGAAGTAGGGGATCATTGTGTCGCGGCCAAAGTGAATGGGCGCATTGTACCATTGCGCACCAAACTTCGTAATGGGGACCAGTTAGAAATTTCTACTTCTAAAGGGCAAACACCGAACCCATCATGGGAAAGTTTTGTTGTTACGGGTAAGGCCCGTGCTTCTATTCGTCGTTTTATACGTTCCAAACAACGTGAACAATATATCAGTCTTGGTCGTGAGATTGTCGAAAATACATTTAGACAAACAAGCTATGAATTAACGGACAAAGCCATAAAGGCTGTTTTGGATAAGTTCGGTGCAGATACGATAGAAACACTTCATGCACGTGTTGGCGAAGGTCAAGTTGCTGGTCGTGATGTTCTTTATAGTATTTATCCCGGCGCCCGTGATAATCAACAAGTCACCAATAAAATGCCTGTACCTAGGGCAAAGGATTTACCGGCACATGCAATCCCAATCAGTGGATTGATTCCGGGTATGGCTCTTCATTATGCACGATGTTGTCATCCACTTCCGGGGGATCGTATCGTCGGTATTGTGACAACAGGTAAGGGTGTAACTATTCATACCATTGATTGTCGCACATTAGAAGCTTTTGCGGATATGCCTGAACGTTGGATTGATGTTTCTTGGGATATGGGTTCTGACGAGAAAACAAGTTTCGTTGGTCGTATCAGTGCTGTGATATCGAATGAACCCGGTGCGTTGGCCTCTTTGACAACAACGATTGGTCGTGATGGGGGAAATATCAATAATTTGAAATTCACCAATCGAGGGCAAGATTTCTTTGATATTATCGTTGATGTAGAAGTTACAGATGTAAGGCAGCTTAGTAATATTATAGCGGCCCTTCGTGCATCGTCTGTTGTCAACTCAGTTGAACGTGCACAAGGGTAATATCATGATTATTGGAACGGGCACGGATCTTTGTGATATAAAAAGAATTCAAGATTCTTTGGATAAATTTGGTTCTCGATTCATGGATCGTTTGTTCACTGAAAAGGAACAAGCACGTGCAGAAAAACGCCCTTTGAAACGCGCGGATAGATATGCCCAGATGTTTGCTGCTAAAGAAGCATGCTCTAAGGCGTTAGGCACAGGCTTTCGTGAAGGTGTATTTTGGCGCGATATGGAGGTTGTGCCAGAAAAAAGCGGTAAACCCACTTTGCAACTTCATGGTGGTGCTTATGAAAAGATGATGAGTTTGATTCCTGATGGAATGACACCACAGGTGAATGTCTCGTTAACGGACGAATCGGGTCTTGCTCATGCTATGGTAATTATTTCGGCGAACCCTATATAATTTATAGAAAATTAAAAATGCACTCCTTTTATGGAGCAAGGAAAGAAACGGATGAACAATATGTCCAGCAATGCTGCGGAAGAACCAGAAAAAGGCTTTGTCGCCGAAATTATTGATACAGGTAAGACAATTGTCGGTGCCTTGATTATTGCGGTGATTTTCCGAAGCTTTTTCTTTGAACCTTTCAATATTCCGTCAGGATCTATGTATCCAACTTTGATGGTTGGGGATTATATGTTCGTTTCTAAGATGTCTTATGGCTACAGTCGCTATAGCTTCATCAAAGAAATCCCACCTTTTGATGGGCGTGTTATGGGAGAAACACCAGAACGTGGTGATGTTGCGGTATTTAGGAATCCTAAACAAAAAGGCGTTGATTTTGTAAAACGTATTGTTGGTCTTCCTGGTGATCGAATTCAAGTCACTGCAGGTAT
>CBFCZA010000405.1:0-2508 GCA_965602285.1 uncultured Curvivirga sp.
GATTTCTTCTGTCGCACCTGTTGTTTGATTTGCTAGTGATTTCACTTCATTTGCTACAACAGCAAACCCTTTCCCTGCTTCACCCGCACGCGCGGCTTCGATGGTTGCATTTAGGGCAAGTAAGTTTGTTTGTTCTGCAATAGAATTAATTAACCCAGTTACATCTTCGATTTTACGAGAACCATCTTCAAGGCGTTCGATGTTGCCATTCATATTCTCTGATTGATGTACCGCTTCTTTCGATACTGTAGCATTGCGGCCTACTTGAGATGATATCGCCGATACAGAAGCTGATAGTTCTTCAATAGCCCCAGCAACAGATGAAATTTCATTGGAAAGAGTATCCGTAGCATCGCTAACCTCAACAGCTTCACTTTGTGTTTGATCTGATAGGCTATTCATTTCAGTAGCTTGATCACGCATTTCAGTAACATTACTTGCAAGAACTGTAATGGATTGGCCCACAGACGTGTCAAACTCATCCGCCATAGCAAGTGCGGCTTTACGTTTTTCTTCTTCTGCTTTTACTTTCTCGCGTTCTTGAGCATCTTTCAATTCTTCTGCTTCACGATAAACATTTCGTAAAATAGCTAATGCTTCTCCCATGCGGCTGAGTTCGTCATTACCATTACGGTTAATGCGTGCATCCAGGTCACCTTCAGAAAGTCGTTGCATGGATATTAGAAGCATCATGATACGTCTGATGATGTTACGACCAACGTAGAGCCACCCAATTGCAGCCGAAATAATAAGGGCAATAGCGGTAACAACAAGCAATGTCATCACTGTTTGCGATGCTAATGCTTCAGCTTTTGTTGCTGCTGCAGCTGTGTTTTCTTCAACATCTTTAACAAAGCGATTAACTTTTACCCCTAGTGAGGCTGCCAGAGCACGAGTTTCACTTAAAATTTGATCTGCTTGAGTAACAGTTCCAATTTGCTGTCGGCGCAGTTTGAATACATTTGTATCGTCTGTACCTTTTGATCCCATGATTAAAAGTTGATCAAAAAGAGCGGATAGTTTGGGAACTTCTTGTTTTTTTTCTATGGCTGAAAGGGGGGTCGCCATCCTTGATAGGGACTCCCAAAAGTTATTTTCAACTTTGGTTAGGAATTCTAAATCAGTAGTTTGTGAGCCTTCTGCTAATAAGCCTAACATGAAATGCCCACGACTTTTGAAATTTAAAATATCGTTTTGTTCATTTAAAACTGCGGCACTTTCGTCTTCAAGGTCACTTGTGTCACCTTCAAAGGCAGAACCTGATTTTCCTGCTTCTTCAGCTTCTTCTATCATTTCCACCCAACCATCAATGCTATCATATAGACGCAATTTGATTGGCAGTAATAATGGAGAGATGTCTTTATCTATTTTGTCACGCATATCAGATATTAAAATGCTATTTTCTGCAGATAAGTTACGTAATCTGAATTTTTCATCTACGATAGAACCTAGTTGTAAAAAGATAGGTGTAATTTTTTGTAGGTCATCTGAAATTTCTAGAAGTAATTTATCATCAGGCATCAAAGATTTTAAAGTTTGTAATTGTTTCTCTGCCCCTTTGATTGACACTTCCAAGGCAGCTAAACTTGCATTTTTTTCATCCACATTATTCGCAGCACTTAATTGTGGTGCCGCAGCAGCCAGTGCTGTTGTAGAGTTTGACAAGTTTAATGCTTGAGTAATAGCAGGTACATTTTCTTTGATCAGACCTTCTTGAGCACCAGTTAAATTTGAAATACTGAACCAACTTAAGGCACTGATTACAACCGTTAATAAAGAAACCAAAGAAAAGGCACTAATTAACCTTGCCCCTATTCCAAATTTGGATAAAACATTATTAGGGGTCGCTTTTTTAGTGGTATCATTCTTATTTTTGTTAGGCATTTTTGATCTCTTTAATTAACTAGAATTTCAGATATAGGTAATAATTCAGGGTAGAGAACCTTTGTCAATATTTAGTATTTTAGACATTTTTTATTCTTTTGATTTTTTATGTTCTTTTCGAAGGTTTATTATATTACCGCTGACCGTAATTAGGGCGCCAATAAACACCCAAATATCGATTGTTTCATTATAGAACATGTAACCTATGGTCATGACTAAAGGTAATCGTAAAAAATCAATAGGTACAATGACCGTTGCTTCTGCGTTTTGAAGGGCACGGGCAATGCAGTAATGGGCACTTAGGGCAGTCCCTCCTAGTATGGTTAGCCATAACCATACATATATAGAAGGCCATGTCCAATTTTCTAAGGATGGTATAAAGCCAAGTGGTAACTGTACCAATATCATATAGAATACTATGGCCAACGGTGTATCTGTGTGGGCAAGCTTCTTTGTATAGATATATGCAACTGCATATCCAAAAGCCCCGATAAGAACTGCGATAGCCCCAATGTCGAGGATCTCACTTCCGGGGCGTAAAATAACTAAGACACCTATAAAGCCAAAAACAACGGCAATTATCCTATTAAGGGTTAGTTTTTCATTTAAGAAAAAGATAGCCAA
>CBFCZA010000406.1:0-2504 GCA_965602285.1 uncultured Curvivirga sp.
TCACAATAATGTCCGCAGGTATATTTCTCGCTGGTGGCTTCTGCATGAAAATCAACCAAAACAGCATCAAGGCCATAATCTCCGGGCACTCCCGGCGGAAGAAGCTTATCAAGTGCTTCCCATGGATTGTCCAAAGGTTCCATAAACAAACGGCCCATCACATTGATAACAAGTATAGAATGACCTGATGGAGTTTGATAAACAGCCCCACCCTTACCCGGTGATCCTGCGGCATAATTAGCAGGACGAATGATACGGTCATCACGTTCCATCAAACCAATAATTTCTACCTTGTCCCATGCATGGTTACCGGTTGTGATACTATCCACACCTGCATCAAAGATCTCTGCCGCAGTTTTTTCTGTCAGACCAAAACCATGTGCTGCGTTTTCACCATTGGCGATAACGAAATCAACTTGTAATTCTTCGCGCAATTTAGGTAAGTAATTCGCGACCGCATCGCGGCCTGCTTTGCCAACAATATCCCCTAAGAATAAAAATTTCATAGACGTATCACTTCCTTTTCCGTCACGATCATATCCAACGGTTGATCCAGTTCATCATGAGGCACAGAAACCACTTCTTGTGCATGATAGGCAACACCTATTGCCATTATATTTTTTTCTTTGCGTAAGTTTTCCAAAGATCGATCATAGAAACCGCCCCCATAACCAAGTCGATAACCATCACGGTCAAATGCCAACATCGGACATAAAATGATATCTGGGTTAACGGCCTGTGCAGATGGATCAGGTGCCATTGTGCCAAAACTTTCCTTCACAAGAACATCATCAGGGTGCCATAACCGGAAGGTAAGCGGGGCATCATCAGCCTCAACACAAGGGAGGCAAATCTCTAAACCCATATCACGTAACAATGCCAACATGGGACGTGTATCAATTTCAGAGCCGATAGGTAAAAAACCAGAAATGATTTTTCCACTTTCTAGAAGGCCCGTTTCTTGTAAGTTGGATAATATTTCTAAAGGTGCAGCGCCTTGATCGGTAATCGCCGCTTTTTTACGAATTTCAGAGGCCGCTTTGCGCGCATCAATTTTTTGTTCAGCTATGTTCATGAAGTAGGTGCCTAAAAATCGCGGTCCAAGGGCGATCATCCTATCGCAATCATCATGAACCATACAAAAATCGTGACGTGTCCACCTCAGCCGTGTCCATATGTATATCCTCCGGAGCCTGCAGTACAGGTGGGCGCCGCGATAACTAGACCAGGATCTAACCAGAGACAGCTCCCTAAGGATAAATTATAGCCCCCGGGATTTTGATGAATGCACGAGACAGCGTAGATCACGTCCCCTTATATGTAAGATGATCGGCCAAGATGTGCAAGCCTATAGCAGAAAAAAGGCGACATCTGAAATGCCGCCAATTTCTACTCAATTATACTTTCCAATGTTTCTCTCAAACTTCAGGAAGATCTTCTACTGTAACTTGATTTGAAGAAATCGCGATCCCATATGTACTCTCAAACAATGCTTTCAATTTTTTTGCAGCCTCCGGAGACGTTTTTGACAATATTTCTATTTCCAATAGGTCACGTTCTTTCTCCAAAATAGCTATCTTTTTTGTGAGTAACTGAACATTGACAGTTGCCTTTATAAAATCTTCATTCTTTTCTATGGCTTCTTTAGCCAGCTGCGTATTTTTTTCAGCAACATCTTTCTTATCTTTCCCAGCCTTAATTTCATCTGTTAGCACACCTATAGAGGCAATAACTGCTGTTAACTTTTCTTGAACCGCTTTCTTCTCTGCATCTACGACGGTGGTTAATTTTGTTTCTAATTCAAGTTTTTCAGCTTGTTTCTGTTGAACGGTTTTGGTATTTTTTTCATCAATGGATTCAGCATTTTTAATAGCATCTTCCAACTCGGCTCTCGCCTTTTCATAAGGGAGACTTAGCTTTTTTAATTTTTTATTGAACTTAACAACTTTCTTTTGGATAATATCTATTTCTTTAGATAGCTTGCGAACTCCCTTATCATCCTCATCTGTTAAGCTCTCTATCAAACCTTGTAAGCTGGATGCTAAATTTTCATTATTTTCCAAACCCTTATAACTTTTTAAAAATGTCTGGAAAGTATTTAACTGATTGTTGGTTTTACTTGTGGCCTCTGCTTCACGAGAGATGCGAAAAACCAACCACGTTTTCTGCCTAAACACCTCTCGTTTTGAAGTTAAAATTTCATTAATTCTTTCAATTTCAAGTTCCGACTCTTTGATTTCAAAAAGATACACATATTCAGACAATATAACCTTTGCCTGCACATCCGCGTCTACTAAAGTAGATAGTTCACCTTCCTTCATTTTAATTTTTGCGGTAACCTCATCAATTTTCTTCTGTGTTTCATCTTTAGTTTCATCCGAACTTTCTTTATCAAATAAATCATTCAGCGTTATTAATTTAGTTTTTAAAGCAGAAATTTTACTATCAAGGCTAGCTTTTTTTTCAACTAACTCTTTAGTCGCTGCCGTAGATTTATCCGCTGC
>CBFCZA010000407.1:0-2504 GCA_965602285.1 uncultured Curvivirga sp.
CGATTGCCCTTAGACATCAAATTGGTGATGCCAAAACGATGAATGATATGGCGCGTTTGGTTGGTGAAGCCCGTGGTAAAGTTTATTTTGATAAGTTTCGTGGACAAATAGCCGCTTTCATTGAACGTGAAGTAGCGCTAATGAAAACGCGTCGTGAGGCGTATTTATCTGTTCAGAACAATATTGTGAATTTGGTTGCTGATGGTGCTGGGGCGTCAGAAATCAATGGTGATTTAAAAATCATGAAAGAAAACGAAGCATGGGTAAACCATACTCATGATGTGATTGCCACTGCAAACGAAATACTTGGTTCGGCTGTTGATATGGAAACAGGAATGCGTGGCTATTTACTTGCCGGCAAAGAGGAATTTTTAGAGCCTTACAATGGTGGTAAAAAGAAATTTGAAGCACTTGTGGCAAGCTTGAGTAAAACGGTTAGTGATAATCCTGCACAAGTTAAATTGCTTGCTGAAATTGGAAAAGGTCTTAGCGATTGGCAAACCAATGTAACAGAACCAACAATTCAATTGCGTCGTGACATTGGTGACGCAAAAACTATGGATGATATGGCGCGATTGATTGGTGAAGCAAAGGGTAAGGTTTATTTTGATAAATTCCGCCAACTGATGACAGATTTCTCTGCTGAAGAATCTGGTTTGATGGTGTCTCGTCAAAAGCAAAATGAAGAAACTGTAACGAATACAAACTTAATTCTAACCGCAGGCGTAATCATTGGGGCACTTCTTGCTGCTGCTATTGCTTGGGTTATTGGTAATATGATTGCAAATCCAGTCGTGCGCATGACCACAGCTATGGGCACATTGGCGGACGGTAATCTTGACGTTGAAATACCTGCACAAGATCATAAAGATGAAGTTGGCGACATGGCTAAGGCCGTGCAGGTCTTTAAAGATAATGCAATCGCCGCTAAGCAGATGGAAGAAACTACAATCACTGAAAGAGCGGAACGTCAAAAAGAACGTGATATTGCGATGAATAAATTGGCTGACGATTTTGAATCTAATGTCGGCGTTGTTGTTCAAAGTGTCACTTCATCTGCAAGTCAAATGCGTTCGTCTGCGCAAAGCATGGCAGAAGCAGCTGAAGAAACAAGCAGCCAGTCAAATGTTGTTGCAAATGCATCAGATCAAACAACGAACAATGTTCAAACAGTGGCTTCTGCTACGGAAGAGCTTTCTAGTTCTATTAACGAGATCAGTCGTCAAGTGAATGATGCAACTAGAATTGCAAGTACTGCAGTGAGTGAAGCAGATTCAACTCATGAAACGATCCAAGGGTTGGTTCTTTCTGCACAGAAAATTGGCGAAGTTGTCAGTTTGATTACTGATATTGCTGAACAAACGAATTTGTTAGCCTTAAATGCGACAATCGAAGCCGCAAGGGCGGGTGATGCAGGTAAAGGTTTTGCCGTTGTGGCATCTGAAGTGAAAAACTTAGCCAACCAAACCGCAAAAGCAACGGAAGAAATCAGCACGCAAATCAATAGTGTTCAAGGTGCAACACAAGAGGCAGCTGATGCTGTTGAAGGTATTGGATCTATCATTAATAATATTAACGAAATTACCGCTGCTGTTGCTGCGGCTGTTGAAGAGCAGGAGGCCGCAACTAGAGAAATTGCAGTTAATGTTCAACAAGCAGCAACTGGAACACAAGAGGTATCGTTTAATATTGCTGGTGTGACTAAGGCTGCCAGTATGACTGGTGCAGAAGCTTCGCAAATTTTATCTAGTGCCCAAGGGTTGTCAGAACAATCGACACTTTCACAAGAAGTTAACAAATTCTTGTCCGAAGTTCGTCCGGGTTAATAAAATCTGTAATTAAGGTTATTGCCTTAAGATAAATTTAATAGGCCGCCCCATCTAATGTGGGCGGCCTATTTACGTTCATTAACTGGGGACGGTAATTATTAAAGAAAGGAGGGAGGGCGTTAAGGTGATCTAAACATCTGACCTACGCATTACGATTACGTTTTTCTTTCAATTGAGCTATAGCGGCACAAAATTGCAAAATATAAACCAAGGAAGTAATATTTCTGTCTCAATGGGGCCTATCCTGGATGGGATTGCCTCCCATATGGAAGAGTTTGATGAAGAGGTTGCCTTTCGCCCTTCGAATGAAAAACCCGTTGATGTCACCCAAGCTTTAGTAGAATCCAAAGCAGAAATCTTGGTTTGTTACATGCCCGTTGGATCTCAAAAGGCTGTAGAATTTTACGCAAATGCTTGTTTAGAAGCTAAAGTTGCCTTTATTAATTGCATGCCTGTTTTTATTGCTTCTGATCCTGTATGGGAAAAGAAATTCAAAGCAGCTAACCTTCCCATCATTGGCGATGATATTAAAAGCCAAGTCGGCGCAACAATTCTGCATCGTATGATTGCAGATCTATTTTCAAAGCGTGGTTACAATATTAAGCAAACCTATCAACTGAATACTGGTGGGAACACAGATTTTTTAAATATGCGTGCACTTGATCGATTGTCCTC
>CBFCZA010000408.1:0-2499 GCA_965602285.1 uncultured Curvivirga sp.
GACATAACCAAGGTCGTATGCAAGCCAGATTGAACAGGCGGTTAGCCTAATAATTTAATTTTGAAAGGAAATATTATGGGGCTTTCTATAGCTGATCAAAATAAGATTTTAAAAAAGCTGGATTTAAGACAGGGACGCAGAGGGGTTTCGGTGTCGCTCAGGGAACGGGGGCTTATTGTATCGGCTTATCAGCGCGGTGTTAGTAAAGAACGCATTGCAAAATATACAAAACGCTCGTGGGTGACGATCCATAAAATAGTGGATGCAGAAGCAAATTCGACAAACGCCAAGGATATAAAAGCTAAACAGGTGGCACCTAAAAAAACGGATAAGCCAAAAGCTTCTATATGGATAAAGCCAACTTTGGATACATCAAATATTCCTGCCCTTAAAAAGTTAAAATTTTATAAGAAACGTGCCAAAGAAGGCGTTAGCCATTTTGGATGGTGGCGTGTGCCACTACGTGAGGTGGATGACCTTTGGGGCGCGGCCCTTTCAGATAAAAAATTCCCAAATGTTCAATTAAATCTTAGGGCTGCATGATGGCTGTCTTAATTTTAACAGCTGATGTTTTTGATGCTTTGAAAAAACTTCCAGATAACTCCGTGATGTGTTGCATCACCAGCCCCCCTTATTGGGGTTTGCGTGATTACGGTGTTGACGGTCAAATCGGTATGGAAGCCACCCTTGGCGAACATATCGACGTGATGGTGAACCTGTTTCGCGAAGTGCGCCGCGTGTTACATCCAGAAGGTATTTTATGGATGAATTATGGCGATTGTTATGCCTCCGCCCCAAATGGTCGCAAGAACGAAGATATCACCGACGATGATCGTGGCTTTGTAAATAAACCGATGTCTACGGTGGGCGGTGTCTTAAAGCCTAAAGACCTTTGTATGGTTCCTGCGCGTGTTGCAATCGCGCTGCAGGAAGATGGCTGGTGGATACGTTCCGATATTATTTGGGCAAAACCCAACCCTATGCCTGAATCTGTGACAGATCGTCCTGCTGGATCTCATGAACATATTTATATGATGACCAAATCAGCGCGTTATCGCTATGACGCGATCGCGGCACGACAAAATTGTACGGGTGACACGCATAGTCGCGGCACAAAATTATCTCCTCCTTCTGAAAATGCAGGCGTAGGCCATAACGGTTGGTCTAAATCTATGTATAAAGAGCAAAAGGGATCTGGTGTTGGGTGGCGGTATCGTGAAGATGCGAAAGAAGATCGTTCAACCCGTGTGGGCGGTAATCCTGATCGCAAACGCGCACAGCCACCTGGCAACGCCCCTGAAAATGGTCATCAATCTTTAAATCAGGTACCGACAGGCGAGGGCCGCAACCTTCGCAATTGGGAACCGGCTATGATGCAGGTTTGGAAAATTGCCACGCGTTCTTTCAAAGAAGCACATTTTGCAACTTTTCCCCCTGAATTGGTTGAACGGTGTTTGAAGGCATCCGGCCTTGATGCGGGTGATCATGTCTTAGACCCGTTTGGCGGGGCAGGGACCACGGGGTTGGTTGCAGATCAAATGGGCTTTTGCGCCACCTTAATCGAATTAAATCCAGAATATGTAGACATCGCGACCAGCCGATTGCGCGCCAAATTGGTGCGGGTGAACCACGAGGGGTATGAGCCACCAATTGCCCTTAATCCGCCTCAAGGTAATTTGTTGGAGGGAATCTTATGAATAAACCATTTCTGCCTGAACATGGTCGGGACCGGATGGTTCTGATTGCAAATCTTATGAAAGAACATCCTGAAATAACAATACGTGGGATTGGTGAAAAACTTGGGTTAACCAGAGGTCAAGTGACGGGGATTTTACACAGATATGACCCGCAACAAAAAGTGCGTACCGCAAAAGCAAATAAGGAAAATGGCCTCAAGCAAAAGAAAGTGGGCCTACCTGCAGGCGTTGGAAATATCCCCCCGCGTCACAAAAAATGCCAAGGATTTTTGGACCTGATCAACGATCTAGAACCCACCTGTAAAGAAGATTCCGTGGAAGGTAAAAGCTACTGCGAAGCTCATCTTAAAACATACACCAGATCCGTCGCCAGCTCCGAAAAGAAAGAAGTAAAAGGGGTGGCGGGGTTATGAGGTTAGGTAACTGTTGTCGTTTCATTATTGTTTGGGCGCACCTTCAAGGCATTAATTTCATCTTGGATAGCATCAAGATTTGCATTTGGAAATTGTACTTTAAGAAAATTGCATTCTATGAAAGCTGCTTGATTAAATCTGTTCAGGTGATCACGCAAACCAATAAGTTGCCTATTAATACGGTTAATATCAACGGTATTTTTGGCAAACAACTCATAAACCAAATTTGTAGATTCTATCATGCTGGACCATGCAACAATATATTCATGAAAATCTCGGTGAAAACTATTGGGATCACTAATAATCGTGGTCAAATAATTATTTTCAAAAGGTTCTATATAAAAGCTCAATCATTATTTTATCAGTCCTTGAATTTATGTAATTTCAAT
>CBFCZA010000409.1:0-2496 GCA_965602285.1 uncultured Curvivirga sp.
CCAGCTAGTCCAAAAACTTTCATCCATTCACTTTCATTCTGTAGAGGGGGAAGATTGATCTTCTTCTGTCATGTGGCGAAGGCCTGCACGAAGATAATCAAAACCTGTGATAACGGTTAGGGCTGCTGCGGCCCATATCATATATCTACCAATTTCATGGGCGGGTAAGATGTTTTCTGCGGCATTCCCGATGACCAAAAAACCAAGCGCCAGCATTTGAATGGTTGTCTTCCATTTAGCCAGTTTACTGACAGGTAACCCAACACGGATTTCTGCAAGAAATTCACGTAATCCTGAAACCGTAATTTCACGGATAAGAATGATAAGACAGGCGATGATATCCAAACCGTCCAATTGACCGGTCGCGACAACCATCAAAATAATGGAGGCGACCAAAAGTTTATCTGCTACAGGGTCAAGAAAACGACCTAGTTTTGAAACTTGGTTCATAGAACGGGCTGCCCAGCCATCGAAGAAATCTGTGATGCAGGCAAGAATATAAAGCCCTAGCATCACCCAACGAATAGTAGGGCTGTCAAAATAGAACAGAACCACGATTGGTGGGATAACCAAAATACGTGATAAAGTGAGTAAGTTGGGCAGACTGGTGATCATCACTCCAGGACCTTTAAATTGATATTGCTTTTTAGAATCGTACAGAAACCTTGATCCTTTGTTTTTATAGTGGGATTAAGGCTCTAGCAACCATTAGAAACTAGAATCTTTAAAACTTCCTCTGACAGAAAATCAAATAATTAAATATCACGCCTTATGCGCCATTTGGATGGAAGAAATTATAGATTTTCTGGGCAACAGCTTCGGATATGCCTTCTACGGTCTCTAAGTCTTGGATTCCTGCCCTAGAAACTCCTTTTGCCGAGCCAAAGTGCATCAATAAAGCCTTCTTGCGTTTACCACCAATCCCAGAAATTTCATCAAGTGGATTGCGCCCCATATCATTAGAGCGCTTTTTCCGATGAGAGCCAATGGCGAATCGATGAGATTCATCACGTAAGCGTTGGATGAAATATAGAACCGGATCTTTTGGGTCCAGCATGAAGGCGGGTTGATCTGGAATGTGAATTTTTTCTCGACCTGCGTTACGTTCTAGACCTTTTGCGACCCCGATGGCGGCAATTTCGTTGCTGAGCCCTAATTCTTCAAGAACTTCCGTTGCTATGCCTAACTGTCCAATGCCACCGTCAATGATGAGAAGGTCAGGCCAGTTGCCACTGGTACGATCAGGGTCTTCCTTTATGGCGCGTTTGAAACGTCGGGTTAGCATTTCCCGCATCATGGCAAAATCGTCGCCACCAAACTCTCCAACAGCTTTTCCCACGGTTTTGATGTTGAATTTTCGATAGGCCGTTTTAATGAACCCTTCGGGTCCAGCAACAATCATCGCCCCAATAGCACTGCTTCCTTGGATGTGGCTGTTATCGTATACTTCAACCCTATTTAACGACCCATCAAGGCGTAGCTTGTCCCCTAATGCATCCAGTAAACGGCGTTGAGAGGCACTTTCAGCTAAACGTCGACCCAACGCGTCACGTGCATTGTTTTCTGCATGGTCCATTAGTTTACGTCTGTCGCCACGTTGGGGTCGAGAAATATTTACTTTTCGCCCAGACCTTTGGGATAAGGCTTCTGTTAATAAGTCATGTTCGATGGGATCGATATTCGTTAGAACTTGGGCGGGAGCTGGTTTATTATCATAAAACTGACCGATGAAGGCAGCCATGACTTCGGATAACTCAGCCTGTTTGTCATGAGTTGGGAAATAGGACCTATTGCCATTATTACGCCCCGCCCGAAAGAAAAACACCTGAATGCAACTTTGCCCACCTTGATTGTACAAGGCCATCACATCTGCATCACTTACACCTGCAATATTGATGTCTTGATGTGAATGGATAAGGGACATGGCACGTATTCTATCACGTAAAAGGGCAGCGGTTTCGTAATCTTGTTCATCGCTGGCCTTTTGCATTTCTTCCATCAGGCTATTTTGAATTTTCTGACTTTTGCCGGAAAGGAAGTCTTTTGCCTGTGCGACCGTATTTAGATATTTAATTGGGGAAATTTTTTCTACGCATGGGGCAGAACAACGTTTGATCTGATATTGTAGGCATGGACGCGTGCGATTAGCATATACGCCATCTGAACAGGTGCGCAAAAGAAACGCCCGTTGTAAAATATTAATGGTATGGTTCACTGCACCAGCTGATGCAAAAGGACCAAAATAATCGCCTTTAATTTTACGTGCACCACGATGTTTTATCAGTTGTGGGCACTCGTGATCTCGGCGAATTAAAATGTCAGGGAATGTTTTATCATCACGTAAGAGCACATTATAACGTGGGTGAAGCTTTTTGATCAGGTTTATTTCAAGAAGTAATGCTTCAACCTCTGTATGGCAGGTGACAAATTCCATTGTGATGGTTAGGGCTATCATGCGCTGTATGCGAAGCGGTAGTTTTTCTGGTCGTGTATAAT
>CBFCZA010000410.1:0-2483 GCA_965602285.1 uncultured Curvivirga sp.
TATGGGATTGATTGCGATGTTAATTTTTTCAAGTTTACGCTTCTCTCTCGCGCTAGTGCCTAGAATAGCTCTGAATTATAACATAAAAAAAGTAGCAGCATTTTCAGCCATATTTGCAGCAGGGTTGTATATGATAATCTCAGGAAATACGATCCCTAGTGAACGCGCATTCATTATGACTTCCGTTGCTTTTTCTGGCATTATTTTCGATAGAAATGTGGTTTCGCTACGTACTGTGTCTCTGGCAGCTTTTCTTGTTTTGCTATTTCAGCCAGAATCCTTATTAACAGCAAGTTTTCAACTTTCATTTGGGGCTGTTATTTGTTTGGTCGCAGCCTATGAAACTAAAAAAATGCGGGCAATGATCCAGTATTTTAATAAATCTTTCATTTATCGGATTCTTGGGTATTTGGTTCTTTTAAGTCTGACCACAACTATTGCTAGCTTAGCTACTGCGCCCTTAGCATTATTCCATTTTGGACAAGTGGCTAGTTATGGCCTTATCGCAAATCTTATATCTGTACCCATCATGGGCTTTGTTGTTATGCCGGCTGCGGTTTTAAGTATTATTTTGATGCCGTTTGGAATTGAATTTATTGGCTTTGAAATGATGGATATAGGTTTAAGTTTCATTTTGGATGTTGCGCATTGGGTATCATCATTTGATGGTGCGATCATTATTTATGGCGGATTAGACATATTAAGTGCGATACTAATTGCATTGTCTGTTGTTTGGTTATGTTTATGGCGTGGAAATTTAAGGTTTTTAGCAATTTCTATTATCCCATTTATTTTATTTTCGATCCATAATCCCATAAAGAAACAACTGTTCATTGACGGAGGAGGAGCTCTTGTCGGTTATCACGCCGCAGGGCATGGAAGCTATCTTTCTAAGCTTTCTGGGAATGGATTTATCAAGAAAATTTGGTTAGGTCATTGGGGAAGTTTGGAGATTAAATCTTTAGATGAATTTCAACAGACAGTTAACTCTGCCCCGCAATTAAGATCATACCCTATCTGCAGTTCAAACGGATGCCAATTTAACATCAATGATACATCTATTATTTATGCGACTACTCTGGAAGTAGCTTATGAAGCGTGTTCTAAAGCTGATGTCTTAATTTATACGTCTAGTCCATTGAAGTATCAGGCCTGTGAAAGGCCACTGATTATAGATAAAAATCGTTTAAAAAAATATGGTGGACATTCCATTACGACATATAAAAATCATGACGACCTTATCATGGAAAGTGTCATAGGGAAGGATAGTCATAAGCCATGGCATGTTGCCAGATATAATTAGGATAAATAAAAATGGAGGTATTCAAAACACCCCCATTATAATTTAGGAAATTCTACTCAGTTAGTATTTTCTAAGTAAGCCAACTAAGCGGCCCTGAACATCAACTTGATCTGGTCCGTAAACTTGCGTTTTATATTTTGCATTTGCTGGTTCTAATTCGATGGCACCAGATTTCTTGTGGAAACGTTTTAATGTAACTTCTTCTTGTTCTACGAGGGCGACAACAATATCACCACTATCCGCAGTTTCTGTGCGTTCAATGATAACTGTATCGCCATCAAGAATGCCTGCTTCCATCATAGAATCACCATCGACTTCAAGTGCATAATGGTCACCTTTGCCTAGCAGGGTAACGGGAACTTCTACCAACATGGAATGATCACGTAAGGCTTCAATCGGTGTGCCTGCTGCAATACGTCCATATAGTTGAAGTTGAACAGAATTACCACTGCCGCGCAGCATAGATTTGCGGGTGCCTAATTCTTGTTTACGAATGTTCTCAACGCGCCTGTTTCTTACAGGCATTTCATCAGGGGATGCATTTTCAGGCAATTTAATGATTTCTAAAGCCCGTGCACGATGAGGAAGGCGGCGTAAGAACCCTCTTTCCTCTAGGCCAGTGATCAGACGATGGATACCGGACTTAGATTTTAATTCCAAAGCATCTTTCATTTCATCAAAAGATGGAGAAACCCCAGAAACCTGTAAGCGTTCATGGATGAATAGTAATAAGTCATATTGCTTGCGTGTTAGCATTCTCTCTCTCCCATATACAGCGAAATAGGATTCTATAATATGAAAATATATCACTTTTATAGATTTAAGGCCTATTGTGCGCCTGTAATTATGTAGAACAAACTGTAAACTTATACCGTTCTACTTGTGTTCGCTTTAGATGTCAAGCGATTGCCAAAAAGATGCTTTTAAAAAGGTTGTCCTTCCTTGTTTGCGTGATCTTCTAGATAACTTGAGTAATGATGAACGTAACTTTATTAATGAATTGTTTGATTCACAAATTAGGCAGATCTACAAGGAGATGGATAAGGATGTCGCAAGGGAAGTATTGTCGAAGCTTATTGAATACGACGAGGGGAGCCATACTTTTTTTCTTGAAAAACTAAATGAGGTTTGTGATAAAATTTTTAGATGATTAAGATGAAATCCGGCTTCAAGAAAAAAC
>CBFCZA010000411.1:0-2482 GCA_965602285.1 uncultured Curvivirga sp.
ACAGCAAGGTCAGGGCGAATATATCCTAGGGAAATTGGGTGGCTTAGGATGTGGCTATAGCCACTTGAAGCCGCAGCTCCTACTGTTTCCCCATCTTTAACGATAGGAGCTTCCAAAAGCGGATCAGCACTACATTCATCCAGTTTGAAAGTTACCAGTTTCAATGTAACGCCTTCTGCTGCTTGTTTTGCCAAGGCTTCTTTGCCGATAAAGTTTGCAGGTTTATTCAGGCTTACAAAACGATCCAGACCAGCCATAAGGGGGCTAAATTCTTTGGTCATATCTGATTGCCAAGCACGGTAGCCTTTTTCAAGACGCATACTGTCTAGGGCAAATTGGCCAAAGTCTTTAAGGCCGTATTTCTCACCTTCACCAACAGCACAGATCATGTCATAGACACCGCCGATATATTCCATCGGTACATGCAATTCCCAACCAAGTTCCCCAACATAGGATACACGAAGGGCACGTAATTTTGCCATTCCAATTTCGATAACTTTGTGAGTCATCCATGGAAAATCGTCATTACTAAGACTTGTTGCTGTTACTTGGGAAAGAATATCACGGGCATTAGGACCTGTGACAACTAGGGTGCCATAACGTGCGGTTAGGTTCTTCATGGTCAGGCTGCCATCTTCTGGAAGATGTTGTTGCAACCAATCTTTATCATGCCATTCAGCCCCACTTGCACCGATAAGAATATATTTTTCTTCTTCTATACGGGTGATGGTGAATTCAGAAACGATGCCACCAGATTTATTAAGCATATAGCTTAAACGAACACGACCAACACTTGGTAAACCACCACATGTCATGACTTTTAGCCAATCAGTAGTACCTTTGCCTTCGATTAAGAATTTGGTAAAGCCACCCATGTCACAGATGCCTGCTTTTTCACGAGTATTTTTACATTCTTCAGCAACGGCAGGTATCCAGTTATGTTCAGTGCGATGGAAACTTAAGGTTTGTTCCATTGGTTGGCCTTCTGGCACAAACCAACTTGCACGTTCCCAACCGTTGGCTGTGGTGAACATTGCGCGTTTGTTTTTTAACTTGTCATAAATAGGCGTTGTTTTCGCTTAGCGGCCCGCTGGACGTTCTTCGCCGGGGAACCCGAGTGCATATTCGTGCTGATAAAGCTCTACAGCCTTTTGAATGACAAAATGGTGGTTTGCATGGTCTGTATAACGGCGTGGATCTATTGACCACATATCCCATTCAGATTCACCTTCGATGATTTGTTCCGCTAATATTTTACCAGCACCACCCCCTTGGCAAATACCAAAGCTAAAGGAACATGCATGATAGAAATTCATAAGCCCGTGGGCTGGTCCTACATAAGGGTTGCCATCTGGCGCATAAGGGATTGGACCATTGATTACTTTTTGCACGCCAACAGTACCAAGAATAGGAACACGGGCCATAGCCTGTTCAATATACCATTCTAGACGGTCAAGATCATCATCCCAAAGTTGGTATGCAAAATCTTCTGGCAATCCGTCTTGCCACATTGCGGTTGCTTTCCACTCGTAAGGACCAAGAATCAAACCATCGCGTTCTTTACGAAGATAATAGCTGTCATCTGGATCGCGAAGCAATGGAAGGTCGCCTTCCATTGCGGCCAATTCAGGGATAGATTCTGTTACTAAATATTGATGCGCCATCGAAATGATTGGAATGTCCATACCGACCATGTTGGCGACTTCGCCCCCACGATAACCACCTGCATTCACAACGATTTCACAAGTAATCATGCCATTTTTAGTATGAACTTCCCATTCGCCGTTTGGTGCTTGGATAATATTTGTGACAGGATTGAAACGATAGATTTCAGCGCCGCCATCTCTGGCACCTTTTGCAAGGGCTTGGGTGACTTGGGATGGGTCGATATCACCGTCATATGGATCCCAAAGGCCACCCTCCATACCATGGAGTTCTAGGAAAGGGTGACGATCCTTCATGTCAGAAGGGGACATCATTTCATAGTCAAACCCCTGAACTTTAGCCATAGCAGCCACATGTTTAAATTCATCCATACGATGACGATTGTTTGCTGTACGGATAGAGCCTGTTATGTGATAGCCAATCGGGTAATCAACTTCTTCTGCTAAGTTTTCATAAAGTTGTGTTGTATAACGTTGCATTTTCATGATGTTTAGGTTGCTAGAAAATGTAGGAACGTTACCTGCAGCATGCCAAGTAGAGCCTGATGTAAGTTCATCTTTTTCTACAAGAACAACATCTTTTAATCCCATCTTTGTAAGATGGTAAAGTGTACTACATCCGACTACACCACCGCCGATGACGACGACCTGAGCATGAGTTTTCATATTTTGTCTCCCCGATAAAGACTGGTTAGTTATAGCGTCTTAATTATTTAGTTGCTGTCATGTTTTCTCGCGGTAGGCGAATTGGCAATTCAGCACGAATTTTAGCATCTATATTTGCATCTACATGAGTCGGAAAATGAGTATCCAGAATG
>CBFCZA010000412.1:0-2472 GCA_965602285.1 uncultured Curvivirga sp.
AGGTTCATGCGTAGGACCAGACGTTACCAACATTTTTCGGCCTAATAGCTTATGTTGTATGGATTGTTTCGTAATCGTTTTTTCATTAAAATACGTTTCAACCTCTGCCATTATTACTTCTGGCTCGACCATACGACCTTCGCCGAACTCTCCGCACGCCATTGCACCTTCAGTTGGCCCAACAACCCTCACACCTCTATCTTTTAACAGTGACACATTGGCTTGTGTTGCCGCATGTTCCCACATCCGCACGTTCATTGCAGGGGCGATCATCACCGGTTTATCTGTTGCCAATAAAACCGTAGATGCAAGATCGTTACACATGCCATGTGCCATCTTTGACATTAGGTCTGCCGAGGCAGGAACAACCAACAACAAGTCCGCGTCACGGGACAATTGGATATGCCCCATTTCAGCTTCATCTGTTAAGGAAAATAGATCTGTGTATACTTTATCTTCAGATAGGGAAGAAAGGGATAGTGGGGTCACAAATTGCTCTGCTGCCTTTGTCATCACCACACGCACTGAATATTTTTTTTCCCGTAAAAGGCGAATTAACAATAATGACTTATAAGCAGCAATGCCACCTGACACTATAAGCAAAATTCGTCTATTTTTTGTCATACCCAACCCTATGTGAATTTTAATTAATACATTATTGATGTGTAGATTTATCCGATTTGTCGAAAAGTGCAAGGGTAAAATGGGCCTGCCCTTTCAAATCATATATATTAATCCCTTATCGAATTGATATTGTATTTTAAAACTTCAAATGTAGTTTTTGGAATATTTTTCATCATTTTTGAGCGTAAAAAACTTCTTTTGAAGTTAAATTAAGAGATGGATTGATTATAAACTGCCATCAAAAGACCACCAAGGGCAGCACCAACCAGAAGCCATCTAACCCTAACCCCTGATTTCCGTTGATTATTTTGGCTATCAACACCCAATTCATCTAAAGACAAGCGGCTTCCTCGAAACCCTTTAGACGACACACGCCCACCTTGCCTATGGGATGCGGCTTCTGGTGCTACACCATCTAAATAAGCATCCATCTTATCTAGCATAGTAGGTAGCTTTTCCAGCCGGGACCAAAGGGCTTGAACCGATTGTTTTACTCGTGCTTCTGGCCCTCGATTAGCATACATCCATTCTTCGATAAGTGGCTGCGCCAAAATCCACATATTCACATCAGGATTTAATTTTCGTCCAACCCCTTCAGCAACCAGCATAGTCTTCTGCAGAAGTAATAAGTCCGGCTGGGTCTCCATATCAAAATCATCTGTTGTCTGGAATAGATGCGCCAATAGACGCGCCACAGAAATTTCATTCAAAGGTCTATCTAGCAAAGGCTCCCCAATAGATCGGAGGGCCTGCGTGAATGCATCACGTAATTTATAAGGCGGCACAACACCCATATCAAAATGCGCATCCGCAACTTTTCGATAATCACGCTGCAAGAAACCAATCAACATATCCGCAAGGAAAATACGTGTATCCCAATCAACCCTGCCCATAATACCGAAATCTACAGGTATAATTGTACCCTCTTCATCTACAAAAACATTCCCTGGGTGCATATCTGCATGAAAAAAACCATCTCGGAAAACTTGTAAGAAGAAAATAGATGATGCATTTTCCAATACATCATCTGGATCAAGGCCCGCCGTACGAAGAGCCTCTAAATCATCAAGGCGCATTCCTGTAACACGTTCCGTTACCAACACTGGTTTTGCAGAAAAGGCCCAATATACTTTTGGCACGCGAAACCCCGTATCATCAATACAGTTTTCAGCCAATTCTGATGCCGCGGCTGCTTCCAGACGCAGGTCCATTTCCACCTGCACCCAATCCCGAAATGTAACCACAATATCAACAGGTCGTAGACGCCTAAATTTCGGGAACCAACGTTCCATCGTGGTGGCCAACCAGAAAAACAACGCCACATCCCGTTCAAAATGCTTTTCCACATCAGGACGTAATATTTTTACGGCTACTTGATCGCCTTCATTGGTTTCTGCAAAATGAACTTGCGCAATAGATGCCGCAGCAACAGATTCTTCTTCAAATGATTTAAAGAGCTCTTCGATAGGCGCTTCTAATTCTTCTTCTAAAATTTCTTTAACTTTAGAATATTCAAACGGCGGCAACTTATCTTGCAAGCGCGAGAGATCTTTTGCGACTTCTTCACCTACCAGATCAGCCCGCACGGATAAGGCTTGCCCCAACTTAATATAAGTAGGGCCCATGGCAGCCAAAGCATCTGCAAGACGTTGCCCGTCACGACCTTCATGCTTACGTCGCCAGAATAATTTGATGATGGAGAGGGCAGATTTAGGCACCCCGATCATTTCCAAAGGCCATAGTGCATCAAAACGCGCCAGCGCCTTAACGAGTCCAACTGCACGCGCAGTATTCTTCAATCCAGTAAGCATATGTATAATTCTCTCTTTTCTCTTCCTAGCCATTTAG
>CBFCZA010000413.1:0-2470 GCA_965602285.1 uncultured Curvivirga sp.
AGGCGGGAGTAATCGGCAAGGAACCTGAAACTGGTAAGCAAGGGGATCAAACCTTTAACAATGTACGAAATATATTGGTTGGATCTAATGGGGCTAGCTTAGAGGCGATGAAAGAGAAGTTAGAGGGATCTAACTTGATAGTGAATGATTATACCTACCCCATTTTAGGGGAAGCAAGGTTGGAAGCAGAAACTATGGTGAAGGCTATTTTAGGCCAGCCACAGGGCATTGGGATATTTGGTTTTGTCACGGGTGGGGAAACGATCGTTAACCTAAAGGGGGCTGGAAAAGGTGGGCGAAATCAAGAGTTCGCTTTGGCTTTTGCGTTAGCAGCTGAGGCGCAGAACTTAAATTCCAAATGGATTTTCCTAAGTGGTGGTACGGATGGGCGCGATGGCCCGACGGATGCGGCAGGTGGTTTGGTAGACTATCACAGCTTAGGTCGTATGCGAAATGCGGGCCTTTCTCCTGAAGACGAACTTGAAAATAATAATGCTTATGTGGCTTTGAAATCTTCAGGTGATCTGATCATGACAGGGGGTACGGGGACAAATGTTGCGGACCTTCAGTTATTAATTATAGATTCATAAATTCTATTATCCACTAAAATGGTGTGATATAAATTAATTCTTTATTTATTGTGTTAAATGTGCAATAACCGCCTTTCTATGTGTAAAGCACCTTGTGGTGATGGAAATGATGGGAATTATTATGTTGGAATGGATCGCTGAAATTTTAGAGAATTTCGAACCTCAAGAAATCATCTTGATGGGGGGGCTCATTGTTGGTGTGCTTTTTGGTGGATTAGCCCAAAAATCTGCGTTTTGTTTCCGCCGTGCTGTTCTTGATGGGGTGGGGCGAAAAATAGGATCATCTGCAATTATGTTTATCGCGGCTATTGGCGTTGCCATCTTAGGTAGTCAGTGGTTGTTTCAAGCAGCTCAAATAGAAACTTCTGGCATTGTGGCGTTGATGTCTAATTATTCAATAGGTGCTTTGGTTGTTGGGGGTTTACTGTTTGGTATCGGTATGGTTTTGACAAATGGTTGCACGGCGCGCCATGTGATTTTAGCCTCTGAAGGAAGTGCACGTAGTTGGGTGGTCATATCTGTTATCGCGATGAGTGCCTATGCAACATTACGCGGTATTCTCGCTTTACCACGTCTTGAGTTGGAAGCAGCGGGACAAAGCGATTATCTTGGCGCAGACGAGGGCGCTATTACCCTAACCGATTTGTTTAATATTGAATTCATAGGTGGCTATAATATTGGCTTGATTATTGGGGCCGCTATCTTGGGGTTGATTTTCTTTGTTGCGCTACGAAAGGGTAATTATTCTGCGTTATCTTATGGTGTGGCCATTGGTGGATTGGTACCCTTCGCATGGGCTATCACTGGGGTGTTTGGTTATGATGAGTTTGAACCAGCGGCAGCACAATCCCTTTCTTTCGTATCCCCAATTGCAAATGGGCTGCAATTTTTGATGACTTATACGGGGTCCACTGCGGGCTTTAGTACGATGGTTCTCGCCGGTGCTTTCTTGGGTGCTTTTATTCTAGCAATAGTAACAAGAAAGTTTTCTTTTCGATCCTTTGAAAATGAAAAAGATATATTGCGTTATGTTGTAGGTGGCATTTTGATGGGGTTTGGTGGTGTTGCTGCATTGGGTTGTACTATTGGTCAAGGCTTGGCGGGACTTAGCTTATTGTCCATATCATCACTGATCGCGATTTCTTCGATTGGTTTAGGGGCTGTGGGTACTGCCAAGATTATAAAGGGTAAAGAAAAGCAAGAAGATGCATCTCTAAATACACATATAGAGGCTGCTGTATCATAGCAGCCTCAGAAGTATAAAGGTTGCTTTAGCCAAATAGAATTTTGGTGGTAGATTTATACCATTCCTCGGCTTCAAGGCTTGCGGCAATCCTAACATCTTCTAAATCTTCAACATCGCTTACCATTACATTTTCTGATATTAGGTGATCATCTTTCAAATGATATTCTGCGCTGGTGCGTATGGTGTTGCTTGGGCCAAGACGGCTCCAACACATATTACTGAGATAGTCTGCATCTGTGATGTTAATGCCTAAGCGCCTAACGATATGATTTGAAACTCTCTTTGCTTGTGTAATCGCAGAGGCCGCTGATTTTGGCATAGGGCTAGAGTATGTTGCATCACCAATGACAAAAATATCTTTGGCAAGCTTGCTTTCAAAACTGGTTGGATCAATAGGGCACCATCCTGTTGTATCGGTTAGCCCAGAAATCTGTGCTATTACGCCTGCTTTTTGATTGGGGATGAAGCAAAGTAAGTCTGCATCAAAGCTATCATTTTCTGTTTCGATACCAAAGTCGCCCTTGTGAACCGCTGTGATGGCACCTGCAAAATCAGTTGGTATATGTTCGATCATATCTTCAAAATTACTTGCCCAATTTGCTTCGAACAAGGGCTGCATGGAGAAGCTATCTTT
>CBFCZA010000414.1:0-2460 GCA_965602285.1 uncultured Curvivirga sp.
AGCCTCTGATGTTAGCGCAGTACCAGGGCGTGGATTGACAGGACATTTGTCAGGTAAGGATGTTTATCTTGGTAATGAAGCCTATCTAGAAGAGCTTTCCATAGATATTCCAAAGCTGAGTAAATTCAATATTCCTGTCGGAAGTCAGGTGTTTATTGTTTTAGATGAGATTTGTCAGGGTGTGGTTATTTTGCAAGATACCATTCGACCTGGTGCAGAAGGCGCAATTAATAACCTTTCTGCGACGGGAATATCTGTAGAATTGCTTTCGGGGGATAATCAAAATTCTGTGGATTTTGTCGCTTCTAGCCTAGATTTACACCATGCCCTTGGCTCTATGAAACCTGAAGATAAAGCAACATATGTTGATAGATTAAAATCAAATGGCAAACATGTGGCAATGGTTGGGGATGGAATGAATGATGCACCGGCCTTGGCCATCGCTGATATTGGAATTGCAATGGGGGAAGGGTCTGATATTGCGAAAGAAACAGCAGCAGTAACCTTATTGAGGCCGGAACTTTCTTTAATAGTAGCTGCTATTAAATTAAGCGGAGCAACTATTCGGAATATTAAACAGAATCTCTTTTGGGCTTTTATTTTTAACGGGTTGGGCATACCGCTGGCGGCATTGGGAATGTTGAACCCTATGATTGCAGGGGCGGCGATGGCCATGTCCAGTGTGATCGTTGTCAGCAATGCTTGGCTATTAAGCCGTTGGAAGATGTCATGATTATTGGAGAAGCCGCACGCTTATCAGGGATGACTGTAAAAACTATCAGATATTATGAAGAAATAGGCCTTGTTAAACCTGCCCGTGTTCAAACAACGGGCTATCGTGATTATTCAGATGATGATGTTCATGTTTTGCAATTTCTTCATCGTGCGAGAGATCTAGGATTTTCAGTTAAGCAATGTCGGGATCTTCTTTCGCTTTATAATGATAGGGAAAGGGCTAGTTCGGATGTTAAAAAAATAGCCCTCATTCATCTAGATGACATTACACGCAAAATCGAAGAATCGCAGGATATGAAAAACACACTGCACACATTAGTTCATAATTGCCATGGCGACGATCGGCCTAATTGCCCCATCTTAACAGGGTTAGCTGGCCAAGCGAAAAGCTAGACATTGATATTTTAACAAATAAGGTTTCAAAATGAAAAAAAATCTCCCCATAATTCTCTCTATACTGATCATAATTATTGTTTTAATTACATATTTTCGCATGGCACCCACAGAAAATACTGAATTCAAAATTGAATATAAAGATAGAGATGTGATTCGGTTGGGGCGGGTTTTATATGCTGATAATTGCGCCTCTTGTCATGGTTCAAAACTGGAAGGTGAAACTGCAAATTGGCGGCAACGAAATTCAAATGGAACACTTCCTGCCCCACCGCATGACGAAACAGGCCATACATGGCACCACGGGGATGCTCTTCTTTTTGATATTATTAAGTTTGGTGGCAAATCAGATGAGGCTAATGGCTTTATAAGCAACATGCCGGCATTTAAAGATGATTTATCCGACCTTGAAATACATAATATTTTAGCTTTCATTAAAAGTAGTTGGCCTGTTAGTATCCAGCAACGTCATGATAATATGCAGAAAAGTAACTAAAATCGATAGCTTAAGGATCTCCAATGATAACGCGCGGAATAAAAACATTAGTAAGTGAAGCAGATGCCGAAATTGAGGCCCTAACAGTAGAGCAAGCCCTTGCTGTGATGAATGATGATGATGTGCAGTTGATTGATATCAGAGATATTCGCGAGCTATGGCGTGATGGTAAAATTCCGGGAGCGTATCATGCACCCCGTGGAATGATGGAGTTTTGGGTTGATCCAGAAAGCCCTTATCATAAAGAAATTTTTGCTTCTGGTAAAAAGTTTATATTTTACTGTGCTGCCGGTGCACGTTCTGCATTAACAACCAAAGCTGTTCAAGATATGGGCTTGACACCTGTGGCACATATTACTGGCGGATTTGGTGCATGGAAAGAGCTAGATTTCTCAATAGAACCAGTAACTAAGCCTTGAGTTTTTTGTTTCCCTAATCTAGTTTGCGCTTATATAAAAAATTGTTAGAAAGCCCGTCATGGAAAATTTAAAACTTAGCCATAAAGTTAATATATCATTAGCTTTTGTGGTATTAATGGTTGTTGTTCTTTTAGGATACACAGAAACGAAACTTCGCGATATTGAACCTATTCTTCAAAAAGAAATTCATGATGCCGTTGAATTTGATAAAGACATTTATCCTTTAGCTTTAGAAACGTCCCACATTCGTTTTCATGTTGTACAGGTTCAACAATGGTTAACTGACATTTCAGCTACCCGTGGACAAGATGGCTTAAATGACGGCTTTGATGAGGCAGAAAAAAGTGCTCAAGCTTTTTTTGATAGTGTAAAAAAAGCAAAAGAGCATGCTCTTGCATTGGAATTAAACGACGAAGT
>CBFCZA010000415.1:0-2454 GCA_965602285.1 uncultured Curvivirga sp.
GGTTAGTACAACAGGTTATATTGAAAATACGATTCAACGTATGACGACTTTACAAAAAGCCGCTAAAATTTTCCTCCGTAAGGCTGAGATTGAAGATGATAAAGTCGCAGAGGAAAATGCCCTCAAAGCAAAAGCAGCAAATAAGAAAACAAAAGGCCTCAAGAAAGAGGTCGCAGCTATTTTGCGCGCGACATTCAAAGAGGCATCAAGCCTGCCTGGGGCCAGTCAAACTTTAATCGATGTCTTTATAAATATTTCACGATCCCAAGCACGCGCAGGTGATACAGAAGGTTCCGCCAGCACCTTAGAATATGCCTTAGATAAAGTACGCTCACAAAAAGATGTAAAAAACTGGCATACAAGAGCCCTCGCCCGTATTGCATCTGCATATACATTTGCAAAAGGCCATTCAAAAGCAATGGACGTGATGCGCAGCATTCCTGAGGGCGGAGAGAGAGCTATTGCTCTCAGTGCAGTTGCACGGTCTATGGCAGAAATCAACAACATAGATGCTGCCTTGCCTTTGTTCACCCTAGCAAAAGAACAGGTTCGACTAGAGTTTGATGATGCACGACGCCATAGAATTTTATCATTATTGATAAGAGATCAAGCCTTTGTCGGTAGATTGGCCGATGCATTTACGACGGCGGGAGGCATCAAAAATAGAGAAGCCCAAGCACAAGCCCTCATGAATATGGGTTTTGTACTTCTTGACCAAAAGAAATTTGATGAGGCATCCTCTCTTTTAAACTACATCCCTTATCTTGGAATGCGTGCGCCTATTTTTGCCAGTTTAGCATCTGCGGAAAATAGCGATGGTAAAAACCCAACAAAAGCCAGTGCACTTCTAGCCCAAGCGTTAGAACCAGTTTCAGACAACCCACTCAAATTAAAATTGCTTCCTGCTGCGATAAAATCCGTACTATCGGCACAGTTAAACTATGGTTCTCCCGACTTTGATGCAGAAATTTTCAAACAAGCCATGGATTTGACTAAGCAAATACCAGATAACCTTACACGTGTGAATGCCTTGGCCCATCTTGCAACAGCAGAAGCGGCACGTGGAAGGAAAGAAGAAGCAAAAAAAATCATCAACGCGGCTTGGACCTTAGCCTTCCTTCATAATGAAGGGCCGGATTATTCAAAAGCCCTTGCAAATATTACACAAAGTCAAATCGCTACAGAACAAATGCTTGATGCTATGGATACGGCAGCAAGAATTCCAGCTCCAATAGAAGAACTTCTTAATGATCGTGCTCCAGATGGTAGTTTCAGATCAGCCCGTTTTGATTCCATCACATCTGTTGGAGTCGCTGCAGCAAAACTCAAAGATACAGATATGGCTATTCGCACAGCGCGACTTATCAAGCACCCACCCGCACGTGCAGCTGCATTAGCCGCCGTCGCTGTCGCAATTGCCTTACCCGAAGCCAGCTTAAGGGATATAGTAGGTATCGGCCCTACTGACAAATGGAGCTATGACTTCATTACTGTTGAAAATAGGGCCCTAGAAATAACTGAACAGTCCGTTATAGGACAACAAGACATTATGGAAACAGATTCCGATGGTGGCGGTCATACCAACGATAGCCTTTTAGAAGAATTGGCACATTCAGAATTATAAACAAAAAAATACCTTCGTGAGTTTTTTTTATTCTACGAAGGTATTTTAAAAAACGTAAAAGTTAATTTTTAAAATTAGCTTTTACCAGAATGAATTTCTTCTTGTGCCTGAAGTAATAATTCAGACATTTTCTTTTCTACAATATGTTCTGAAACATCAACTGATCCTGCTTGCAAATCAGCAAGGATCTTATCACGAACAACTTCTGAACCTTTACGTTCCATATCAACTTCTAAAACAGAGCGTGCATAGGCTTCTGCTTCCGCATTAGACATGCCTAACTGTTCAGCGGCCCATAGACCAACTAAAGTGTCACGTCTCGCACTAGCTTTAAACATCAGCTCTTCATCATGGCCGAATTTACCTTCAAATGCGCGTTCTCTTTCATCAAAACTACTCATAATGCTTTCCATCCTTCTTTAAGCTCAAGTAATATTATCATATTAAAAGAAGATCGAATAGCAAGACTTGATCCAACTCAAAAAAACAAAATATTATTTATCTTTTTATAATTATTCCAAATTATCGATGATCAGTTTATTTAATTCACTGTTCAGTGGAATGTTGAAGATTTGAGAATAGAAGGACAACTCTGCCTCTAACGCAGCTTTTATGGTTTCAGCCTTTCTAAAACCATGTCCCTCCCCCGCAAATAAAAGGTAGGCCACAGGAACGTTCTTACTTTTAAGAGCCCCGGACATTTCATCTGCTTGATTTGGGGGCACGACTTTATCATCTTCACCTTGAAGGAAAAGAACGGGACAATTTAGTAAATCAGTGTGATGCAAAGGTGATCGTTCCCGATAGACCTCTGCACATTTAGGCCATGC